>JBOFGT010000120.1:0-5211 GCA_051649265.1 Mycoplasmoidaceae bacterium | reverse complement strand
TTTATAAATACCTTCAGTAGTTTCTTCTTTTAAGGCACTAATAACGTCACTATCATCGATAAAACCAAGTAATACATTTTGAGAATCAACAACTGGAATTTCTTTTAAATCATATTTTTGGAATAAAACTAATAAATTTTCAATCTTTTCATGATTATTAATTGAAACAAATGCTTTATTCATTATTTTTTTTATTTGAAGATTTCTCTCTTTTCTTAAAAGAATGTCATAAATATAGATTTGTCCAACTAATTTTTTATTGTTATCTATTACATAAATAAATCCGTTTAATTCTAAATCATCTTTATTATTTTCAATTATTTTAACTGCCTTTGATATTGTTAAATCACTATATAATTCAACAAAAGAAGAATTCATAATGCTACCAACTTCTCCTTCTTCATATCTAGATAGTTTAAGAAATTCCTCTCTAAGATCAGGTGAGATTATAAATAAAGTTTTTTTAAATTCTTTTTTCGGTAGATTGTCTAAAATTTCATATAAATCATCAGTCTCTAAATCATCAAATATTTCCTTAATTAATTTACTAGCACTTTTTCTAATAACTTCTAATTTATTTTCATAAGATAATGAAAGAAAAATTTCTCCAATTCTTATGTTTATTGAACAAAATAAAAAAAAGTTTAGAGTATCAAAATCATTTATACTTTCAATTGATTCTATTAAAATGTTGATTGGTTTATTTTTAATAATTTTTTTAATATTACGAGTATTTTTCTGAGCATAATTCTGTTTAATGATTTTTGAAAGAGAATGTATTTCTTTTTTGTCTTGTTTCATAAATTCTCCTTTTCAATTTATCTAAGTATTATATCTATTTCTTCATTTCTTTCTTTGTTGTTGCTTGGTAAAACATGCAAAAGACCATTAAGTGCATAACTTATGTTTCCATTTGTTTCACTAACAACAAAAACAAGAGCATCGGTTTTTTCACTTAAACCTATTGCAGCTCTATGTCTTGCACCATATTTAACATCAATTGTATTTTTAGTCATTGGTAAATAACTTGATATTGAAATTATTTTTCTATCTCTAATTATAATAGCACCATCATGTAATGCTGATTTTTTATTTGAAAAAATTCCCATCACAAATTCAGGAGAAAATGTCCCATTAATTTGATAACCACTTTGTTCATAAAATGATAAATCATCGTTATTTTCTATCGCAATTAAGGCTCCTATTTTATGCTCACTCATTCTTCCAAGAGCATTTAATACTGATTCCCTAAATAAAACATTTAATCTCTCAGTTTCTTCATCCTCATCTTTTGATTTTTTTCCAAGCTTCTTATTAATTTCGCTTTCTGAATTTTTTCAAGTTCTAATTGTGAAATACAAGAGGATAAAAGAAATAATAACTAGAATTACAAAGAAAATATAATATAGCACACTCATTATTTCGCTAGTCATGTCAACCTACATTTTATAGTTTTTGGGTATCGAAAAATAAGAATTGCACTTATTTGAAAACACTAGTATTCGATATTTGGTGGAGATGATGAGAATTGAACCCATTTCCACAATTGAACTTATAATAAAATCTACAGTTTAGTTTCATTAGTTTTTCACAATATATAAAATGAAACAAATATATAATGTGATTCTTATTCCATATTATTTTCACTTTATTTCTGGAATGAAAAATAAAGCTATCTATATTTTTAAGATTATAAATTCATAGATAATTTATAAAATTTTTCAAAATTTTATTAAGCAGTATATGCTAAATTTAATTGTTGATTTTGGATAGCGTTTATTTCAAAAGCTGAAAGTTCAACGTTATCATTTGTTGTTTTGTTAGCATTTATTAAATACCTAGAGCTATAAGGGGCTTACCCCACTGCATTTAAGACTTGCTCAATCATGTCGAAACCTTGACATCCCCAAGTTTTGCATAAATAATTCAAAATCATCTATACAATTAAATAATAATACAAAAAAAAATATATGTTATATTTATTAAAAATTTTTTAACTAATAATATTTTTAACTATATAATACTTATAATATTCATTTTAAAAATATTATTAGTTAAAAAATTTTTAATAAGGAGGATTTTATGAAAACTAAATTTATAATTGACAGTTCAACAATAGTAACTAAAGAAAATTTACCTCCATTTGTAGAAGTATTGCCATTAGTAATAATTGTTAATGATAAAGGTAATGAAACTCCTCTAGCAGATATAGAGGAAATAAATATTGATGATATTAGAAAAGAAATTGATGGAAGTAAAATGTATAAAACTTCTCAACCAATTATTGCATCAATGTATGACGTAATTGAAAAAGATTATAATAAATACGATAGAATAATAGTTCATACAATTTCTAAGGGTATTTCAAGTACTTTAGATACGATTAAAATGGTTGTCAAAGAAGTTGATAAGGATAACAAAGTTATTTTATTGGATGCTAATAAAGTTTCATATGGTGGTTGAAGACTAAATTTAGAATTATTTGATCTTATTAAAAAAGATGCTAGTAATGAAGTTATCTTAAAGCATGTAGAAGACTATAAAAATAACCATGGAATATTTTTCTTTTTAACAAATATTGACTTTTTAATTAAAGGCGGAAGGCTTTCAAGTTTTAAGGGTTTTTTAGCCAAAAAAATAGGTTTAACAGTTTCAATTTTTTGAAGAAATAATAAATTAGAACCATTAGCTAAAGATAAATCAATTGTAAATTTATTTAAAAAATCAATTGAAAAAGAATTAGGATTTCATAATAAAAAAATAGAAGACATTAAAGAAGTTGTATATAATTATGACAAAGAAAAAGATTATGATAGATTTAATAGTTATATTGAGCAAATAAAAAAAGAAAATCCTAAAATAAATTTTGTTTGGGATGAAGAATATAAAGTTCCAAGTGCAATTTTTGTGCATACTGGTTCTGGTGGAATTTTCTTTGATATCTTTTTTAAAAGAAAATAAAAAAATATCTTGCTATCAAGATATTTTTTTATTTTCTAAATTTTTATCATGGAATAAAATTGACCTTCTAAAATATCTTTATAATCAATATTTAATATTGACATTAAGTAAGCATGTCCAGCAATAATTGAATTCGATTTTTTAATAAGACTTTCTATTGCCTTAGATGTTCCGCCAGTAGCAATAATATCATCAATAATTACAACTCTTTTGTTCTTGCCAATTGCTTCCTTTTGAATTTGAAGAGTTGTTTTTCCATATTCTAATTCATAATCTTCAGAATATAAATCTCCAGGAAGCTTACCTTTTTTTCTAACCATTACAAAAGGTAAGTTTAATTCCAAAGCAATTGGTATTGCAAATATAAATCCTCTTGCATCTGGTGCAACAATTACATCAGGATTCATGAGTTTGATTGAATTAGACATTTCTTTAATAATAAATTTAATTTTGTCTGGATCTTTAAGTATTGGAGAAATGTCTTTGAATAATATTCCTTTTTTTGGGTAGTCTTTATAATCTCTAATTGTATCAATTATATTTTCTATTTTCATATTAACCTCTATGATTGATTCCAATGATTAACTGTTCATCAATTGGATCAAATTTATATGTTGTATTTGTGATGTTATCTATCATAATATTTTTAATATATTTTTGTCTAAATAATAATATTACATAGTAAATATATGCTGTAAATAATAACGTGAACGGGAAACTAAATACTAAAGAAATTAAAATAGCCAAAAATGATCATAGCAATGTTGTAGAAATAAATATCATTGATATTGAAATACTAAAAACTACTATTAATAAAAGTGATATTCATAAATGTGATAAATATAAGATATTTTTCTCTAAAAATAATTTTATTTGATCTTTATCAAATATTTCCCTATTGCTAAACCTAGATTTAGTTGTTGAGATAAAGATGGTTGATAAAATATTGTTAAGTAAGAAAATAAATGTCATTGAATAAATAAAATAGTTATCAATTGGTATGTATAAAATATATTGAATTGCACTAGAGAATAATGTTACAAGCATTGTTGAAATAAATATTGGTAAAACCGCAAATATTCCTAATCTAATTGTAGAATAGACTGCAATGAATCCAGCAGCAGCTACAAGAGCTACTGTGTTAATTGAATAAACTTCATTAATTACATTTGTAGAAGATCTTCCAACATAAATATTGTCTGAATTTAAACCTAATGAAGATATTTTACTTAAGATATCATTTTCAGAAAAAATTTCTGATGATTGTAACAAAATAAAATTATCTTCTATTTTAATATTTCAATTTCCACCAATTAAATTAATAATTTGTGAAGCATTTACAAAATTTGTAGAATCTCCTTCTTGAAAAATATAAATTGAAGTTCCTGTTTTGAAAGTTAAAGAATTTTGAACTCCTATGGTAAGAACTAAAGATATAACAATAATTAAAACAATTAAAAAGATAGCTGATGAATAAATAAATATTTGCTTTGAAAATTTAAATGGTTTTTCAATTTTTTTAATAACATTATCTTCTGAAACTGAATTCTTATTAATTTTCTTATTTATTCCATAAAAGTAAAGCTCATTTTTTCAAAATAACTTTGTTTTTGAAAAACTCATCTGGGTAAAAATAAAAATAACAAAAACAGAAACTAAAGAAACTAATGATGTTAATACTAATTCAAAACCTAAATCAACCATTTCGAGCACACCCATCATTGCTGTTGTGAGACCAACTATAACTGAAATTATATGAATATCCAAAATTGTCATAATAGATTTATTTATTGATATTATGTTTGAGTCAAATATGGACTTCTTGTCAATCATATTTTTTCTAACCCTCTCAAGAAAAACTATTGATGAACAAAGTGTTAATAGCATTCCTAATATTATGGCAAGAAAACTTCCAAAAGAAAATGCTAAGCCTAATAGATTTGAGAATGCAAAAGTAATAACACCTGTAAAAATAACTGCTAACGAAGCAATCAAACCAGGTACACGATAGATAATTGAAACAATAATAGCGATAGTTAAAATAATTATTCCACTAGCTAAGAAAATTGAATTATATGCACTCATTCCAGTAACAGAATCAGCTATCAAGGGAACTGTTACACTGCCACTACCAAAGAATTGAATTTTCTGAGTTGCATCAGGAATTAATGAAGAATTAACAAATGATATAATTGGGCTCAAAGACGCATATTCATTAAAAAATTTCATTAATTCATCAACACTTTTATT
>JBOFGT010000119.1:0-6280 GCA_051649265.1 Mycoplasmoidaceae bacterium | reverse complement strand
CATAATAATAATTTGAGTAGGAAGTAATTTAAATGGTAAGAAACCTTTGGTTTCACTTAGCAATACTGAAATAAATCTTTCATATGTTCCTATTACACCAAAATGAATTAAAACAGGATTTTTCATTAAACCATCTTTATCCTTATATTTGCAATCAAATTTTTTAGGTAATAAAAAATCTAATTGAATGGTTGAAACAGTTATTCATTTACCTAAATTTGTTTTATATTGGTAATCAATTTTTGGTCCATAAAACGCAGCTTCTCCTTTAACTTCCATTTTTTCAATTTCAGGTTTATCATCATTATTTTTTAATCATTTTTTTAAAAAATTAAAGTTGAGATAGTCAGATATATCATTTTCTATATTTTTTTTATGCTTATTTTTTTTATAATTAAATTTTTTCAAAATATCTCTTAACATTTTTTGTGAAGTTTCTCAAATCTCTTCATCATCAAAGTATTTGTTTTTTTCTTCAGATCTTAAAGATAAATCAACTCTATCAATTTGAATGTTAAAATAATCCATAGTTTTTAAAACCATTTCATTTAATTCTACAATTATCGATTCTATGTTATCTCTTGTACAAAATACGTGAGAATCAAATAGTTCCATTGCCCTTACACGTTCAAGACCAATTAATCCACCACTTGATTCATATCTATGTAGTTTTGCTTCTTCTGCTATTTTATAAGGTAAATCTTTATATGATTTAGGTGATGAATTAAAAACTAAAATATGATGAGGACAGGTCATTGGTCTTAACAAAAATTCTTCATTATCAATTAAAATAGGAGAAAAGTTATTTTCTTTATATAAATCTCAATGTCCTGAAGTTAAATACATTTTTTTACTTCCCAAAATTGGAGTAACAACTAATGAAAAACCATACTGAGTAAATTCTTTTTTTAAATAATTACTTATTTTTTCTTTTAGGTAGTAACCATTTGGAAGTCAAATAGGAAATCCTTTACCAGCTAATTCATCAAGCAAAAAAATTTTCATGTCTTCACCAATTGTTCTATGATCTCTTGATCTTAATTCTTCCATTATTTTTTTAAAATTTTGATATTCATCATCATTTGAAAAAGCACTAGCATTAATTCTAATAAGTTGAATTTTTTTGTTATCTTCTTCGTATTCAACTCCACCTATTTTTGTTAAAATAACTTTATTAATTCCATTCATGTTTTTTAAAAAATTGATATCTTTTTTAGTAGAAAAAAATGAAGGAAAAATATTATCATTTATTTTAAAAAAGCTATTTTCATTTAAAGTTTTTTTTGATTTTAATAATTCTTTAATTTCCTTTGAATTATCATTAATAAATTCTATTTTATATCCTCCAGCAATAACTTTATTTATTTCCTTAGTAATTCTATTTAAATCATTAGATGAAATTTTATCTTCTACATAAAAATCTATATAAAAACCGTATTCACTGCTTGAAACTTTATACAAATTAAATGTTTTATAATTTTTTTTTATTGCAATTTGCATTGCTAATGAAGCAGCAATATTAACTTCTTCATTAAAGATATATTGCATTGGTTGCTTTAAATTCATAAAAATCCTTAAATACTTATATTAAGTATAAGAAAAAACAAAAAATAATTTTTATTAATTTAACATTTTTTCTTTTTATCAGCATAAATAAATAATAATAGTGAAACTATTAAAAATGCAATAATAGTAGAATTAATAATAAAAACTGAATCCTTCAAATTTAATTCTTTGATATTATTAGAAATAAAGGTTGTAAAAAAATTGCTGGCTGTAATTCCAATTGCATTAATTGATTGATAAATTCCCATAGGAGTATAATGCTTTTTGTTAAATGATAATGATAACACATAGCCTAATAGTAAATTATATAAAAGTCCATAAGCAAATCCATTTAATGAATGAATTGAAATAAAGAAAATAGGATTAAAATAAAATAGAGAAATTAAATGATAAGCAATTCAAATTGACAAACCAATTAAAAATATCTTTATATTAGATGTTTTTTTCAAAACTAAATAGCCAAAAAATAAAGTTCCAAATAATTGGAATAAACTAAAAACCGTTGACAAATATCCTTCATAAGCAGAAACCTCCATTTCTGCATAAATGCCCAATTGCTGTAAATGTGTTGTTCCAACTGAACCGCTATTTCCGAATTTAACAAATAAAATAATTGCTCCAACTAAACAAATTATTGCAAAGTTTATTTTCTGATCCTTTTTTTCTATTAGTTTATTGCCAAGAACTTCTCCTACAAATTGTCTATTTTCCTTAATAAAAAAAGCCATGACAAAAACAACTAATAAAAAAAACAATCCAATGATTCACAAAATTGACATTTTAGATAAATCATATCCATCTGGACCTTTTGCATAAGAAACAATTGCTGATTGAATTGGTGATGTAATAAAATCTGCCGCAAGTGGAGGAATAGCTAAAATGGAGACAGTTAAAAGTGTTTTTGATTTTCCGTACTGTTCTTTAAACAATAATTCATATGTTCCAATAATGGAAGCTCCAATCCCAACTCCAAGAGATTGAATAATATTTGTTGTTGTATTCTGAATAATAACTATTGGTATAAATGAAATTAAAATTAATGCAACAGATGATTGAACAACTAATTTTCTATTTCTTAAATACAAACCAAAAAAATCCATTATTGGTCTTGCAAAAACACCAATTAAACCATAGACCATAAGTGGTGCTCATTTAATTAAGTTATCAATTTCTGATTGAACAGTTCCTCGATATGGACGAACAAGCATAATGGGTATTCAAAATACTATATATAAAATAAATAGATACTTATAAAAATTATTATTAAATTTTAGTTTTAGCATTACAACTACTGTAACAATCAAAACAAATAAGAGAACAATGCAATTTATAAGTATTTTTAAATTTGTAGGATTTAAAAACATTTATATTCCTTGATATTACTAAATAAATATATACCAAAAAAATATAAATAAAGAGAAAATATTTTTATAAATACATTAAGTATATATACTAGATATTATAAATAGAATTCTAGTTTCGAGGAATAAAATGAAGCTATCAAAATATAAAAAAATAATGATTGTTATTTCTTCGTTATCATTAGGATCAATAATTACATCAAATTTATTAAATAATATTATCAATATTAAAGAAAATAAATTATTAAACATCAAATATAATAGAGAAGTTCAAACAAATATTATTGAAGATATTAATAATAAAGACATTTCAATTAAAGATAATAATTTTATATTATTTAAAAATATTATGGATTGAAAAGTAAGAAACTACACGACATTATGAAATAATGGAGGTCAAAAAACATTAGAATATTTAAATGCATTTAATATAAATAGAGACATTGATTTTAAAGTGGATGATAATTTATTAAAAAAATTAGTTGATGAAATAAATAATAATATAAATAATTTTGGTTTAGACATAAATAAACAAACTAAATATATAAAATCAGAAAATAATTTTGTAGAAGAAACAACTAAATTAAATCCAAAGTTTGATCGTGTTATTGGTTCATCGCATATTGATAATTGTTACTGAAGAGGTTATTTTAAATGAAAAATTTACTTGTTATCAAGTTTTAAGCAAATAGAATTAACAAAAAATCAAATTGGTGGACAATATTTAATGGATTATAAATTTGAAACAAATTTATTAAATGATGTAGAGGAATTTCACATTTATAATCAAGGATTTGATTGACAATATTTTTCTGGTTTTGATTATACAATTTCAGTTGAAAAAAATTTAAATAATAAAAAAGAAAGTAATGTTTCTAGTTCAAATTTTATGATAGATATTTTTAGCTCAAAAAATAGTAAAAATATAATTAAAACTTTCTTGGATATCAATCTGCCACATATGGAAAAAAATCCAAATAATATTTCTGGAATTTGAAATAAAAATGATTTAATAAAAGATAATTATAGAAGCATATTTAAATTTTCAGATAATTTAAAATTATTAAAATTTATTAATGAATATGGTAAATCAAATAATCATAAGTTGTTTGGTTATGATACTGAGTTAGAAAATCTTCAAATGATATTAATAGAAAGTAGCATAATACAGAAAAAAAATAATAATGAAATTTATTCCATTGATGAATTAGGCTTACTATATGAAAGAATAATTAGTTGATTCAAAAATAATGAAATTATAGCAAATATTAGTGTTGACAATTCAGAAGGAAAAGATTATGTTATTTGAAATGGAAATTCATTTTTAAATGAATATGATTTTTTAAATACAAATAGTAATAAAAATAGTTTGAATATTAAAATTAATTATATAGAAAGCAGATTAAAAAGTTTTAAATCCAAAGTAATTGCTGGAAATTCAAAAATAAGTGATGCATTTGGTGAATATATAATATATTATAGAAATGATTTTATTGAAAAAAATATAGATATTAAAAATTCATTCAATAAATGTATTCCAATTAAATTAGATGCTAATGTTGAAGATATTTTAGTTCACGATGGTGAAAATGTTTTATTTGTAAATAATAATGATTTAGCTAATTTCATTAATGATGTTTTAAATGATGAAATAGAAAAAGATTTATTTAAAAATGTAGAATTGTTTGATTATTTAAAACATAATTTTTATAATATTGATGAAGTTTTAAAAAATTTTAATATTTATGAAAATAGAAAAATAATAAATCATAAGCCAAATAATGATGATGGGATATTTTATGTCGTAGCAAGAATTCCCAAATGAAATACAATAGATAGCGTAAATAATTACAATGGAAATTTTAATATAGAAAATAAAATAAACTTTATAAAAAATGTTAATAAAAATAGCATAAATATTGGAGAACTTATTTCTAATATTCAGGATGATACAAATGGCTATTTTCTTTTAAAAATAAGAACAAATAAAACAAATTATATTAAAAATTTCAATGACTATCTAAATATTTTAAACAACTTTGATAAATTATTTAAAGTAAATTATATTGAAGAAAAAATTAATAATTTTTTTATAAATTTTTATAATAAGAAAATAAAAAATATTGAAATAATAGATGATGTTGTTATTGAATTAATAACCCACGAAAAAATAAATGATGAAATTAAGGAAAAGTATATTTGAACACAAATAAAAAATAATATTGAAAATTTATTTAATTATTCTGAATTTATATTTAATAAATCTAATATTGAATATAAAGATGAAATAGATGAATCTATTATTAAAAGTAAAATAGATGAAATAAAAACAGATATTCATTTTAATGAGAAAGTTATTAGAACTACAAATATCGCTAATATTGTAATTTTATCATTTGTAATATTAGTAACGCTTGGTTTAGCAGGAATATTTGTTTATAGGTTCTGAAAAAATAAATGTAAAGATTTTCAAAAAAATAACAATAAAAAAGATGTCTAACATAGACATTTTTTATTTTTTCCTTATTATATTTATGTATAATATTATAAAAAGAGTTATATAAGTTTATGAATAAGTTAATACACCTTGATATGATTCCTTCTCATCTTCATCAAGTAATGAATGAAGAAGGAATTTTAGTAAAAGATTATCAGCCAAAACTATCACCAGAAAAAATTGTTGAAACATACAAAAAAATGGTTGTTGGTAGAGAAGTTGATAAAAAAATGTTGCAATGACAAAGAATTGGTAAAATGTTAACATTTGCTCCAAACCTTGGAGAAGAAGCATTACAATTTGGATGCGCATTAGCAATGGATAAAACAAGAGACTGATTAGTTCCAGCATTTAGATCATTCCATTTAATGAGTGAATTAGGTGTTGAAATATGACAATTACTTTTATATTGAAATGGAAATGAAAAAGGTTCTAAGTTTTTTGATAATGTAAATGTTCTTCCCATTAACATAACTATTGGAGCTCAAATGTCCCAAGCTGCAGGAATTGGGTATGCTTTCAGTCTAAAAAAACAAAAGAATGTTGCTGTCACATTTATTGGTGATGGAGGAACTTCGGAAGGTGAATTCTATGAATCAATGAATTTAGCTGCAATTTATAATTGACCTGTAGTTTTTTGTATTAATAATAACCAGTGATCAATTTCAACTCCAAGAGATAAAGAATCAAAAGTTGTTGATCTTTCAATTAAAGCAATTGCTGCTGGGGTTCATAGAGCAAGAGTGGATGGAAATGATTTATTAGCATCATATGATGTAATGCTTGAAGCTATGGATCATGCTAGAAGTGGAAAAGGACCAGTCCTTGTAGAATTTGTTACTTATAGAAAAGGACC
>JBOFGT010000118.1:0-1801 GCA_051649265.1 Mycoplasmoidaceae bacterium | reverse complement strand
TTTTCTATCTCAAAAAGTAACTTCTCATATTTTTTTAATGTTATTAGTTTCACAATTAATTAAATAATTCATATAATACTTATATTGTTTTTTTCGATTGGTTAATTCTCTGGTTAATTCATCAAATTTGTCCAATATTTTGATAGCTCGTTTTTGTATGTGAATTGGAGGAATATTAATTTCCATCTCAAGAATTGATTTCATATTTGGGTGTTTAATTGATGATCCACGATAAAATTTTTCAATCAATTTGTTTTTTTCAATAAAAAAATAATATAAATATTTAGTTAGCAATACATTTTCATTAAATGAT
Organism: Mycoplasmoidaceae bacterium; assembly: GCA_051649265.1. Taxonomy (GTDB): domain Bacteria; phylum Bacillota_I; class Bacilli_A; order Mycoplasmatales; family Mycoplasmoidaceae; genus CAMREV01. The sequence continues at coordinate 1,488 of JBOFGT010000118.1, read as the reverse complement.
TTACATACCCTATTATCTGTTGTAACAAAATATCCATTATGATACTTTATAATTGCTTTACCACCTCCAGGAATTGTAATTACCTCATCATTATGCAAATATTTTCCTGCTTTTTCAATTGATGTAAATCCATCAAATTTTCCAGTAGATAGTATTCTTACGTTAGAATTATCAGCATCATAAAAATCATTAACAAAAATATCTTTTAAATTCTTTGATGACATATATGAAATCTTAAAAACATTTTTTTGCTTAAAATTTTCCACTTCTTGAAATTTTTTGTCTCATAAAGTAACTTCTCAAATTTTTTTGTAATTTGCTATATTAGAATTAATCAAATTAGACCTCTATTTCTTATTATAGAATTCTTTTAAAACTTTTATAAAAACATTTACAAACTAGTTTTGAACAACATTATTTGATTTGTCTATAATTGCTTTTTTAATATCATTATAAATATTTTCATTATCATTTAAAAATTTTGATATTTGAGCTCTACCTTGACACATTTTTATATCATTATAATAATATCATGATCCTGCTTTTTTTATTATTTCATAATCAATAGAAAAATTTATTATTTCATTTTTATAATCAAAACCACTACCAAAAAAAATGTCTATGTAACATACTTTTAATGGTGGTGCTAATTTATTCTTTGAAATAGTTACTTTAGACTTTATTCCAATTATTTCATTTCCAGATTTTATTAATTCTGCTTTTCTAATTTCTAATCTAATTGAAGAAAAAAACTTAAGTGCTCTACCACCTGTTGTAACTTCTGGATTACCGAAAACCACACCTATTTTTTCTCTAACTTGATTTATAAAAATAACAGTTGTGTTGGATTTAGCAATACTTGCTTGAAGCATTCTAAGACCTTTGGACATTAGTCTTGCATGTGCACCCATATTTTGATCATATACTTCACCATTTAATTCGGATTCAGGAATTAAAGCAGCAACAGAATCAACCACTATTAAATCAACTTCATTTGTTTTTAATAAAGCATCCATAACATAAAATGCTTGTTCACCAGAGTCAGGTTGTGATAAAAGCATTTTTGATAAATCAACTCCAATTTTTTTACAGTAAATACCATCTAAAGCATTTTCAGCATCAATGTATGCAACTCTACCATTATTTTTTTGACATTCAACAACACATTGCAATGCAACTGTAGTTTTACCGCTAGATTCATTTCCATATATTTCAATAATTCTTCCCTTAGGAAAACCTTTAATTCCTAATGCATTATCTAATGTGATGCTACCAGTTGAAATAACATCTCCATCTCAAGTTGCTTTATCTTCAAGATATTTAAGAGTTCCAGTTCCAAATTTTTTTTCAATATTTTTTATTGTATCTTTTAGAACTTCTTCTTTAATTTCTTCTTTGACTTCTTTTTTCATAATTCTCCTATGTAATATAGGATATGTATTGTAAAAAATATTTATTCAATATTCAATAAAGATTTATGAAGTTCTT
>JBOFGT010000117.1:0-4533 GCA_051649265.1 Mycoplasmoidaceae bacterium | reverse complement strand
AAATTAAACAAAGATTATAATAATTTACTAGAATTTTTGAAAAAAATGCAAATGAATAATTTTAGTGAGTTTTTTGTTTATTTAAATTGCCTTTTGCTACCCAAATAAAAAAATCCATTATGTTAATGCATAATAGATTGGAATAACTATTGCAGATGTAATTAAAGCTAAAACACAGACTAAAGAAATTCAAACTACTATTTTTTCTCTTTAAATATTTATCAATTACTTTTTCTCTTGTTAAAAAGTAATTTGATGATATTTAAATTAATCCATCTAAGTAAAAATAATTTAAAATATTTATTAATATAAAACAAATATAAAATTAATTAAATTTTTATTAATGTATAATTTTAAATATATTAATTTAAACAATTAGAAAATGGGATTAAAATGGGAAAAAAAGATATTCTAATAGAACAAATAAAAAAATTCGATGATAAATATTTTAATGAAGATCAAAAAAAAATAGCTGTTAATATTTTGGAAAATTGTCCAGAAAAAGAAGCTCAATCTTATGCAGATTTTTTATTTAATAAAAGAAAAACTGGATTTGCTTTTGATTATTCACCTGAAATAGCTAGAGGTAGAATTATAACTCTTAGAGAAGATAAGGGAAGAAGAATTAATGTTGATGATAATATATTAAGTGATGAAAATAAATTAATTATTGGAGATAATTATAATGCATTAAAGTCTCTACAGATAACACATAAAGAAAAAATTGATGTTATCTATATCGATCCACCTTACAATACTGAAAAGGCCAAAAATGAAGGAAACAATGATTCTTATAAGGATGGTTCGCCATCTAAGTTTTATTATAAAGATAAGTTTGGTCGAACCGGATGATTAACAATGATGAAAGATAGGTTAACTTTAGCAAAGGAATTGTTGAAAGATGATGGAATAATATTTATCTCAATTGATGATACAGAACAAGCATATTTAAAGATTTTAATGGATGAAATTTTTGGTGAAGAAAATTTTATTGCTAATTTAATAATTGATAAAAGAAATGCTCAAAATGATGCTAAAAAATTTGAAAAAAATCACGAATATATTTTAACATATCAAAAATCTGATAATTTTAAAATTAATGTATTGTATGAAAATAATCCCAATTTAGGCAAAACTTATTCATTAACAATAGGTGCAACGGGGGGGGTTATTAGTAGATAGAAAAAATTTGGGTTGAACACTATATTATAATGAATCTACAAAAGAAAAAATACCCAAAATGGATTATAATCCAAATGATGTTGCATCCGATAGCGATCACTCTTTATATATTAATGATTCTGATTTATTGAATAAAGGTTTTATTCCCATAAGACCACCATTCAAAAACGGAGTTTGACAGCGTTGAACATGAAATTTTGATAAAGCAAAAGAAGAAATTTCAAAAATAATTCCAAAAAAGACAAAAGATGGTAAATGAACCTTACATTATGAGGATTCTAGAGAAATTAAGCCAATACCTCATAAATCAATAATTACCATTGATAAATCTTCAATAAAAGATTTATCAATTGATTTTCCATATCCTAAATCAGAAAATTTGATTTTAGATTTAATCAATAAATGTCCAAACAAAGATGCCATAATTCTTGATTTTTTTGCAGGCTCTGGAACAACTGGCCATTCAGTTATGGAATTAAATATAAGGGATTCTGGAAATAGAAAATTTATTTTAGTTACAAATAATGAAAATAATATTGCACACAACATAACTTATGAGAGATTGCATAGAATAATTAAGGGAGAAGGCACAAAAGGGGAAGGAAATTTTGATTGATTAAAAAACAATAAACCATACAGTAATGTTAAATTAAGAGTAATTGAAATTGATGATAGCATTAAAATTTCTTTAGACCAGGAAAATATTGACGAGTCAATTTTTAATGATTGTAAAAACGGATTAAAACTTTTAGATAATGAATACAATAAAAGTGGATTAAATTTATATTATGATTTATCTGCGCTTAATCCACTTGAAAAGACTGGAGAATAATTTGGAACTAACTAAATCGCAGAGTAATACTGTTAATAAATTATTTAATAAATATTTAAATAGATCAAAATACAATTTAACATCATTTAAGGCACCAACAGGATCAGGCAAAACTTTTATGGCCTCTGAATTAATTTCAAGAATTTTTGCTGAAGAAGTTGCAAATGGAAGAAAGACAGTTATCATATTTGCAACAATATCAAATGCAGAGTTACCAAAACAACTTGCTAAAAAACTAGATTTATATAAAAAATTTCATTGTTTTAATAACTATAAAATAGAATATATTTATTCTCCTTCAAAATCAAAATCAAAAAAAATAGAAGATATACGTGAATTTAATTTAGAAAGCAATAAGGTTTTTGTTTTTGGTACTTCATCTTTTGGAAAAAAAACAATATTTTATGAAAATAAAACATTAGAAAATTTTATTCAGGAAGCAAAAAATAATAACTATCAAATTATTTTTATAAGAGATGAAGCTCATATTGGAAAAAAAGAAAGTATAAGTAAAGACGAATTAAAAAATTTTGATGAAAAATTAAAAAGTGCTGCAGATTTTATTCTTGAAATGACAGCAACTCCAAAGAATTCTATAAATTTTGTAGAATTAACTAGTAAGGAAATGAGTGAGGACGGAGTTTATTTATTAAAAGAAAAACAAGAGCTGCCTAAAAATTTAGATTATGAAATAGATAATGAAAAACTAATTGATGATGCTATAGAAACTTTTAAAAATTCTAAAAAAGAATATGAAAAAATAAGAGATTATGTAATTTATCCAGCTATGCTAGTTCAAATTTCTAATGATTCTCATGATATTGAGGATCTTCAAAAAAAACGAGACTTTGAAGAAGGGTTAAATCTTTTGGAAAGTAAGTTGACATCAGCAGGTCTTAAATACCTTAAATATTTAAATAGCAATCCCCAAGTATCTCTAACAAATGTCCCGGCAAATTTAGAATATGCTTCTAAGTTAGATTCGCATATTGATGTTATTATTTTTAAAGTGGGTCCAGCAACAGGATGAGACATTCCTAGAGCCAATATGCTTCTACAATTAAGAAATGTTTGTTCTGAAAATCTTAATATTCAAACTCTGGGAAGAATTATGAGAAACCCCATTCCAACGTTAGAAAAAAATTCAATTACAGATAAGTACTATTTATACTCTAACTATCAAAAACCCACTAGAGATTTAGCGACATATTTTTTATATGATAAATTTAAAGAAAAAAAATTGTTTTTAGGAAAAATTGATCAAAATTCTAGAAAAATTATTGAAAACAATAAAGAATATCAAGATAAAGTAATAAGTTTTATAAAAAGTAAAGAATTTTCAAATAAGGTTATAGATTTGCTTGATGATAAAATAATTTATGATTCTATAGATTATGGAACAACAATTGTTTCTAATAAAATTTCTAATTACATTTTTTTGAAAATGTATAATATTAAAAAAGAAAATGATTTGGAAAATCAATTTCGTGTTTCTACTTTTTATGATAGTTTAAAAGAAATTAGTTATAAAACAGGAAAAAACATTGAAAAGGTTTTATATGTATTCTATAATTCCTTGGGCAAACTAAAAGAATTAATGAATGAAAGTTCTAAATGAATAAGTTATGAAGAACCTTATATCATTGAGAAAAATGCAAAATTATTATTTAATTACAATATATGAATTGACAACAAAAATGAAAAAAAAGTCAACACTAGTTACTTTGAAAATTATGGTTATTTTTTGCTTGAAGAAGAGGGAAAAAATAAAAATATTCAATATTTAGATTCTGAACCAGAATTAATGTTTTTTAATAATTTTAGAGAAAGAATTAAATTAAAAAATAAAAAAGAAATAAAATTTTTTGCTAAGATGCCAACTCTTGGATCAGGTGTTTATTTTGAATACTATTCTAAAAAAGAAGCATCTATTAAAAAATCATTTATGGATTTTGCAATAGAATATAAAGATAAAATTTTAATGGTTGAAGTGAAATCTAAGGATTCTGATTATGATTATGATAAAACTCAAGATTTACTTGATGCTTATAAAATTTATATGAAAAAGTATACTGAAAGTAATTTGAATTTAGCTTTGTACACATATGATAAGTCTAATAAGGCTGATGAACTACACCTTATGATAGATGGTGAATGAAAAAGTAAAATAAGTTTTGAAGAAGCCTTATCTGAAATTTTTAAATAGTAAAAAAATTAATTAAAATAGCTTTTATTTTTTTGCATATTAATTATTTGTTTTAATTTTTACAAAAATTTTTATTTAATAAATTCGAATCATAATTTTAACAAGTTTTTTTATTTAAATTGCCTTTTGCTACCCAAATAAAAAAATCCATTATGTTAATGCATAATAGATCGGGATAACTATTGCAGATATAATTAAAGCTAAAACACAAACTAAAGAAATTCAAACTACTATTTTTTTTCTCTTTAAATATTTATCAATTACTTTTTGTTCTTCTTCGCTAAGAGTTTCATCAAACTCTTCAACTTTATCA
>JBOFGT010000116.1:0-7035 GCA_051649265.1 Mycoplasmoidaceae bacterium | reverse complement strand
CTATATATTTCATCATTAAGAGTATTTAATTTTAGTTCTCTCAAAGCTTCAACATAAGGCATATATATTGCTGCTACTTTTTTTTCTAAAAGAATTTTACCTATAGCTAGAATTAAGTGTGTTTTTCCTGCTCCTGGTTGTCCAAGTAGAGCAAAACTATTATTTCTACTTTCTCTAATAGTCCTAAATTGCTCTATATATCTAATTGCTTCATCCCTAGCTTTTCTAGTTGATTCATTATAAATTTGATATTGACTAATCTTTTTTATTTCTTTAGGATTTATACCAAAATCTTTCCAAAGCTTTTCTATATAATCTTTTTCAACACAGATACATGGTTTTACTGTATTTCTATCTATAAATATCCATCCTGTATCACGACAATCTGGACAATTATAACTTAAATTAATAGTTTGCTGATTCTGGACTTGGTACGAATCCTTCTCCTCCCTTCCCTGTATTTTTGTCGAAGTCATAGTCTTTATATTTCTCTTCGATAGAATTCTTTCCAAAACTTCCATTTTTCCCTCCTCCTTCGTTTTTTAATGGGAAAATACCTTTCCAACAATTTTGAATACTTTGATTAAGTATTGCTATTTTAGTTGTATCATCTTTAGCTAAAGTATCTAATTTTTTAAGCATTAACTCTAAAGCTCTATCAGTTAGATTAGATTTATTTAATTTTCTCATCTTAATGAACTCTAAAATTGTTTCTCTAAGTTCATCATTTTTTGAATAGTTATTTATAATTTCATCATAAGTTTTTTTCTTCTTTCTTTCTTTCTTAATACTATTATTAATAGACTTATCTATAATAGATATATTAGAGCGTACATTTTCATCCACAGGCTCTGTATATTCTTGTACAGTACCTCTGTACGTTTTTGTACAGTAATCACTATCTACTAATGTTCTATAGACTTCTCTATTTATAAAAATATACATAGAACTTCCACCTAATCCTTTGTTGTATTCTTGCTTTTTATTTATTACTTTAGATAAGTTTCCATTTAATATTCTTTGTGCTTTTTTTAAATTTCCTGCTTTGCTTTTAGAACTAAAAATTATTGGTAAATCATTTATTATTTTTGTATAATTTAACCAGTTACCACATCTTTCTATATCTTCTAAATATTTTTCTTGCATAGATCCAGTATCTTTAAAATCTACAAAATATCTTAGGAACATTAAATCATCTATATCTAATCCTAATTTACACGCTACTTCTTGACTAAATCCTAGTATATTATGTTTCATTTGCATTTCCTCTTTTCTTTTAGTAAAATAAAATTTATCTGTAAAATACATTTACTGTCTTTAATGTGCATACATAAATCATCACATTTAGATTTTCTATTGCAGCACTTACAACATAAATTCCTGTTGTAAGTGCATTTTAAATCTTTACAATAAATCATTATGTTTCCTTATTCAGTAAATCTTTTTAGACATTCTTTACAAAGTCTAATACCATTTACCTCTTTCATATTTACACCTAATTCTCCACAACTTAAACATCCAGGATTATATTTTTTTATAATTATGCTTCTATCATCAGCAAAAAATTCTATTGGATCTCCTACATTCATATCTAATGTTCTTCTTAATTCTCTAGGTAAAACTAATCTTCCTAGCTTATCTATCTTTCTTATTAATCCTAATTTTTTCATTATTATTCCTCTCCTTGCTTTCCTACGTGCAAAATAGCTAATATAAACATTATTGTAAAGCTTGTACTAATCCATCCAACTAAAAAACCTAGTACAAATTTCATAGTTTTATAATTCCTTTTTTAACTCCATTTGCATAAACCTTTACTGCATCTATAGTAGGCTTTACATTTAATTTTTTCATCAATTGTAAGTAACTTTGCAACACTTTTAATTCCATATATTCCCCTCCTTTTATTTCCAACCCTTAATTATATTTTACATTACATAATATTACAAGTCAACTATTTTATGTATATTTTACATTAAATTTGCATAAAATAATAAGTTATATATTAAATGTATAATTAAATCAAAATAAAAAGTCAGTTAAAAACTGACTTTTAAAGTTCTTTTGGTAACTCACTTATAAAAGTTGTTAAAGTTTTTTCTCTACCTCTTACTATATTCAAGCTATGAAAAGAAGGTAAATTCATAAGTTCTTCTAAAGAAAATTTGCTTCCAATCTCTTCTTTTAGCATTTCAAAATTATCTTTTTCTGTTCCTGCTAAAAGCATATAATTACATCCACTACCTTTTACACTCTCCCAAAGTTTTCCAAATTGCTTTAAGTATTGACACGTAAATACATAAGTAGTTCTGAATTTTCTATCTTCAGCTATATTTTTAAGCATTAATGAAGTACTATTTTCTAGTTGATGTATTTCATCAAGTATTATATGCACTACTTTTCTTTTTTCTCTATCTTTTACCTTAGCTGCTCTATTAAGTGCAGCTAACCACATTCTACTTAAAAAATAAGTTATAACCATATCTTTAATTTCATAATTATTAAAATAGCTTTCTGGAAGTAATACTAATACAAGTTTATTTTGTTCAAATATTTCTGCAAAATTTATATTATTTCTATCAATTCCCATAAGCATTTCTTCTGTTTTTGAATTTCTTAATAAAGTACTAAATCTAGCTATTACTTTATCTGCTTTATTATTAGTTCCTATTATTTTTCCTTTTTTATCATACTCATTTAAACTTTCTAAAATAGCATATCTAAAATCATTTTTATTATAAAATTCTAAAGCTTGTACTTCTGTAATTACTTTTTTTCTAAAATTATGATTAGTCAAAATTTCATAAATATTATAAATTTGATTATATCCAGCTATAAAAGTAAATGTACTTGCTGCATTAAGTATATTATTCATATTAGTGCTTAATTCATCTGCTAAATCTAAATTAATTGTATTAATAAATCTTGCTATTAAGTCAGAATAATCACTTGCTATTGCTTTTATATTTCTTATATAATCCTCATCTTTTTCTATTAAGTCTAAATTCAGCTCTGGATAATTAAGTGTAAATCCTCTGCTAAGATCTAAAGTAATTACATCTTTAGCTGGAACCTTACTAGCTACTTCGTGAGCATTTTCATTATTTTCTATATAGTCAAAATAAATTACACAATCCCCACCTTTAAAAGCATTATATACATAGTTTTCAGTATACTTAGATTTTCCACTTCCTTTAATTCCACAAAAAATTTTACTTAGAGTTAATAGGTCCTTTATTTTGCTCCAGTAAGCTATGCTTTTTCCTCCATACACATGGCCAATTGGTATATATCCTTGCTGAAGCTCCTTAGTTAATTTTTCCTCATGAAATTCTAGTCTTTCTATATTCAATTCTTTTTGCAATGTAATTTGAGGAAGTTGTAATAAATTTTGTACTTCACTTACTCCTAGAATCATTTTTGAATCATTTAAAGGATGCCAAAATAATTCTCTATTTTTAATTCTATTAGTATTATCTTTATTAAGTTTTACTGATTTAGAAATTAAACTATTATCTAAATCTAAGCATCCAAAGCAATTACTAAATTGCTTTAATATAAACTCTCTTCTATTCTCACTACTGGAATAGCAAATACCTCTTATAGCTACTTCAAAGCCTTTTTCTGTCCCTTTTTCAAGTGTAGCTCTCTTTAGTCCTTTTTCTCTTTTAATCTGCATTACACTATCTTCTGATGTATCTATTCTTTGTACATTATCAGCACCAAATAGAATCTCTTCTCCACAGTATAGAAGTTCTAAAGCTATATTGAGTGTTATATCACCTGTAGCCTTAAAAATGTCTTTAAGCTTAAACTGAAGCTTTTTAGGCATATTTCCAGCTTTGAATTTCACATAAGCTTGTGAATAGCTTTCCCACCAATCAGAATCTATAGGTTGAAGTATAACTTGATATATAAATTTTTCATTTTCTTTTAAAATACGTTTTAAATCTAAAATATACTTTAATGGCTCCAAACCTTTATTACTTGTTTTTAAGGAAAACATAAAATGTTCTTTATTGTTCATTTCTACTACACTTATATTTTTATTAATATCTAAATCATAGTTTTGTACTTTATCTGAAAATTTAATTTTTTCTATATACTTGCTATAGATCTTCTTTACTTTTTCTATATCTCTATCTAATAATCTAAATTCTATATTTTTTTTAGTAATTTCTATTTCATACACAAAATTATTTTGGAGAATAATTAAATCACTTTTTTCTTTAGATGATAATGCTTTTTTTATAGCACCTTTTTTAAATATTTTTTGAAGGGGAATAGGCTCCCCCTCCTTTCTTAAAATATCAACAACTTTAAAATTATATCTATCTGTATAAGCTACTGGTTGATGAAGTGCCTTTGCAAGGTCCTTTATATTTCCATTACTTAAAGTATTATGAGGAATAACTTTTAATCCTTTCATAGCTTCTCCCTCCTATAGTGAATTTCTTAATTCACTTCCTATCATTTCTAAAAGTCCTAGTAGAAAAGGTACAAATTGAAGTCCAATATATCCCATACACGCCCATTTAATGACTTCTAAGCCTTTACTCTTCCTTCCAGTAATAATCATCAAAGCACCTACTATAAGCATTCCATAAGTAATTGGATAACCTAATCCAGCGAGTAGCTCTACAATAGGACTTGTAATTACTCTTATTCTTTCAGATACATGAACTAAATTATTAGCATAAGCAAATGTAGTATTAGTACCTGCAATTATTGCACCTGTTGCAATTGCATACAATGTTTTCACTTGCTTGTCAGAATTCATTAATTTTATGAATTTATTTTCCATTTTCTTTAGAGTATTAACTTCTGGAGCTACAACTTTTAAATTATTAGCATAGTTTTTAACTTCCTTTTCAGCTTTTTTATAATCAACCAAAACTTCATAATCTCTAATTACACTAATTTCCAACATGATAAATCCCCCTACACTCTTATTATTGAACCTAATAGCTCTAAAATAAAACCTATAACATAGCCAATCATTCCGTACCTAAAAACCTTAGTGTATCTACACATCCAAAGTAATACACCTAACATTATTATTATTACTGCAAATTCCTTAACAAAAATTCCTGTACTAGCTAAGCCTGTACCTATAACATTAGCACTTGCATTAGCTACTTGTTGACATAGCCAATCCCAACCATTTTTAAACCAACTAGCTAGAGCTTCCAAAAATATCACCTCATAAAAATTATTAAATTGGATATAATAATATTAAGAAATACAAAGGAGCTGATTTTATGAATTTTGAAAATGTACTTAATAAAATTTGGATAGCAACTGGATACTTTTTTGTTGCTATCGGAATTTTATCTTTAATTTGCAAAATAATCATAAAATTATAATAAATTCTTTTAAAATTGGAACATTTCATACAACTACTGCATAAACTACAACATACGTTGTTAGTTACCTAGCACTTCTCTAGACTTCTAAAGAGAAGTGCTTTTTTTATTGATTTATTAAGCTTTCTTGCATAAACTGTAAAAAATATTTGCTGAAAAGTAATTCCATTTCTTCAGTATTTTTAGCTTCAGATTTTGCATAATTGTAAGCTTTTTTTTCTATAAAACTTACTTGTGATTTATTTAAAATTTCTCTAATAGGTTTTAATTGCATTATTCTTGTCCTCCTTCAACTTGATTTTCTTTAAGATCTAAAACTTCTGGAGAAATTTTTAATCTTAGAATATCTTTTATAAGACTTGCTGGAGAACTAAACTCTCTTAATCTAGCATAAAGCTCTAGCTCCTCAACTTTATTTTTATTAAAGTCTATAGTTATTACTAATCTACTAGCCATTATTAATCTCCTAAAAAAATTAGTTAGCATTGATACTATAGAGCATTAAGATACAATCTATAAAATAATTGCTTATGATAGCATTTTGATTAATATTTATCTTATGCACTAACTATTTACAATTGCTTTATACTTCACTATATGTATGCAATTGCAAAATGATACTACTTTTGCAAAATATTTTTTAAAATTAACACAATCCTAGTGCTTCATTTTCTAAATTATCATAAAATTCTTCTGAATACTCCCTTTGAGGATAATTAGTAAATTGTATAGTTTTAGCTGATTCTTTAATCTTAGAATAATAATTTTTAGCATATGCACTATTAATATTTGCTCTTTGTTGCTTATAGATAGAAATTTTTTCTAGTACTACAGTTTCTATATATTTCATCATTCCAGCTTTATTAATATTCATACAATTTCTTAATTTTTCTATTACAGCATTTACAACAAGTTTAGATTTAACTTTATTTTCTTTTAAAAACTTCTTAGCAACATTAACTAATTCTATTGGAGCTACAACTTCACTTGTTGTATATAGAGTATTAGTATTAGTATTTAGTTTAGTATTATATATTTGTGTATTTTCAAAATTGCTTTCTAATCTAGTATTATCAATACTTTCAAGCACTTTTTTATTTCCTACTGAATCTACTACTGAATCTACTACTGGAGCTTCAGTACGAGTTGCTAAAATATAAGTATTAGTTCTTCCAACTTTCTCTGTAGCAATTAATTTCATGTCAATTAATTGATATACTATTTTAGAAAAATATTTTTCAGTAAGTACATTTTTTGTTGGATCATTATGATATCTTTTATACATATTAAAAAATTTAGCTATAGATTTAGAAATTTTATTTTCTGCACTATGCTTTACAAAATAACTATATACTGAAAATGCTTTTATTCTTACACTTTCATTTTCAATCATATTTAATATGTTTTTTTCTTTATCTTCTAATTTTTGATACATATCTATTCCCTCCAATTTTGAGAAAATAAAAAAGTCCTCTAGCACAAAACTAAAGGACTTGGAATTTCAAAAAATTTCTATTGCTTTTTTTATGAATATTTCATATAATACTTACATATATTAAATATGTAATAAAAAACAAATAGTTTTTATGAATTCTTCGTTTCTTTAGATATGTGTAGATATCTAAGGTTAATCATCTAAAGGTTCCCCAACCTAAGATGAACGAGGAAT
>JBOFGT010000115.1:0-3576 GCA_051649265.1 Mycoplasmoidaceae bacterium | reverse complement strand
CTTTATTTGTTATCTCATTAGCGTTCTCTTTAATTACAATCAAAATATGGCGATAAAAAGTTCTTAAAGCATATTTATATCCTTTTTCTTTTATAATTTCATATATTTCATCTTTTTTTAAACCTTCGTTTAAAAGATGAATAATTTCTGATTTAAATTTAAAAAAATTATTATTACTAGCTTTAAAATTCTCTCTTATAGTAGTTACATTATCATTAAGATATCGATTAGTAGTCCTAAATGTTATTTTACACTCTCTTGAGATTAATCTTTTTGAAAATCCTTTTTTATGAAGTTCTTTCACTTTATCAATTAATTCTTGTTTTTTTTCTTGTTTTTCAGTTAATGTAACTTTAGTTTTTTGAATTTCTTCTTGTGATGTATTTAAGTATTTTTTAATACTTCTGTACTGCAAGTTAAAGATTTTTCCTATAGAGCTATAGTTGTTCCCATTAGCATATATTTGTTTGATTCTTTCAATTAATTCCCATTCATTTTCATATTGGTACTTAGTTTTTATTAAAGATTGGTTAATGCTTATTTTTCCTTCATAAAAAAAACCATCTATTTCTAATAATTTTGGAAGTTTTTTTATTAAATATTCTCTTAAATAATCGCATAAATTTTCAACTAAATGAAAATAATCGCTTATTTGAACTGCATTAGGATGACTTTTAGAAATTGCTTTAGCATAAATATAACTTCCGTCTTTATTAAAAAAATTTATATTCTTAAATTTTTTAAGGCATTCAGTAACTACTTCAACCTCTCTAGATTCTATTAAATCAATTACTTTTCTAGTCTCCATATCAATTAAAATGGTTCCATAAGTATGCCTTTTTTTCAATGCAAAATCATCAATACATACAATTTTAGGTTTAGAATAATCAACTTCTATACTATCTTTTTTTTAGATGTTGTATATAGTGCTTTTACCTACATTGACAACATTTTTTCTTAATATATTACTGGCGTTAATAGAGCTTACTCTCATAGACAAATCAACGATATACTCTATTAACCTTTTTGATTTTTTAGATTTAAACTCAACACAATTAAAACTCTCTGAAAAAGTTGTTTTAAAACACTCCTTATTTTCACAAATAAATTTTTTATTTTTTATTACGATAATAACTTTTTTATCTTGTATTGGGAGATCTTGAAAGCTACGCGTATAATATGAATGTAATTTTTTAGACTCTTTAGAGCAATAAGGACATTTTACTGAAGTTCTATTAGAGACTACAGTTATATAAATTGTGTCTTCTATTATCTCATGTGTTAAGTATTCTAAATTATTATACCACATTTTTTTATACAAACCAACTAACCGTGGAAAGAACCCTTTTTATATTACCATAAACAATATTTTTATAATCCATAAACTCTTTTTGTAAATTTTCAAAACTCATATCTGTAACATTATGAATTTTATAAGTAATAAATCCATTCTCTATAAAAAGAATTATTCCTTTTTTATAAAATCTATTTGAATCCTTACATAAAGCAATTACCTCTACTGGTTTTATCTCTAATATCTTTTCCACCAGCATTTTAATTAATAAAGAGAATCTAAAAAGATTCTCTTTATCAAAGTAAAATAATTTACAACAATTATATTTTACACTTTAGGATATGAATCTACAATAAATTTATTATAGATTTTAGGTTTATATTATATGATATAAGTACCTTAAATTAAGAGTAGAACACTCTTTTATTCGTTTCAATTAATTCAACACAAAATTCGTAGTATATGGCTACGAATTTTGTGTTTAACTCTTAGATAAATTTAATAAAAAAAGATAAGCTATGCTTATTTGAATATAGTGAGTATATTAAAACAATTAACTCTCACAGCAAAGATATTTATAAGAAATACTCTAAATTAATATAATTTTCTATTGTAGATTTCAATTTTTTAATATATTATTATACTTACCAAATATTACCAGTTTCTTTAGAGTTTCCTAATATCTTAGGATTGGGAAGCTCTAATATAAAATTAAGATGTTTTTTATCTTATACTTTCTTTGTACCAAGAAAACTTTATACTATTAAAAAATGAGACTTTTTAAGGTTTCATTTTTATTTTTATCAAATATTCTCTACACTTTATATAATTTAATTCTTTTAAGAATAATCAAAAATTAAGTTGTTGATCTTTAAATAAAATAACTACTACACATATTACAATAATTACCAAAAGAATTATAAAAATATTTTTCTCCACTTCCGCTTTACTCCTTTTTAGTAGCTAATTTTAAATTAAAAATGGAAAAGAACTGTTATAATTTCTTTTCACTAACCTACCCATCATTATAACTATACTCTTTTAACCCTTTAAAAACAAGAGCTAATATTTACCATTATTTATAAATTGATAAATATTCTTTAGTAACTGTATCTAGAACTTCTATTTCATCATATATTTCAAAAGCTATTCCGTTAATAGAATCAGCTATTTTATAATATTTATAAATATCTTTTTTTATTGAAATTAATTCTTCAAGCATTTTTTTTTCAGGTAATTCTTGATATTTTGTAAGATATTGACTGTCATCCAGCATAGAAAATAAAATTTCCATAAAATTTATAAAATCTTTATTTAAAGCTATACTTACTAATCTTGAAACTTCATCTGCTTCTTCAATTTTATTTAAAGTATCTCTAAAAAACAATATACTTCCTTCATTTATATATCGATCATTTTCTTTTAAATCAGATAACATTATCAAATCTTCATCAATATAAAGAAAATTAATTGGAAGGCTATTATTATATTTATCTATTACTATTGATATTTTTTTTAAGATTCTTAATATTATAAAAATCGGAACCAGCTTAATATCACTTTCTAAATCTAAAGAATTTCCTAAAGAATCTATTATTTTTAATTTTGGTTTAATTTCATTCAATTTTAAAGTCAAACGATTAACTTCTTTAATTTCATAAATAATTTCAGAAATTTTATTGTTAAATGGTAGTGCAAAAATTTTATTTTTATTTTCTAAAAAAAATAAAGTTAAATCCCCATAAAAATATTTGTCTTCTTTTTCAATTTCTGGATCAGTAAATTCAAAATAACAAATTTCTGTTTGAAAAATAAATCCTCTCTTTTTTTCTTTTGAAAGTTCAAGTGTTTTTTTTATATAAAATAAAAGTTCCAGAAAAAATGCTTCAAATTTTTCTCGATCATTTTGTTTTTGAAGCATTTTTATTTGAAACCAAATACCAGATATTGTAAAAAAAGAACCTGTATATCCACCTAAAAAAGTAATCCAAGCTAATTTTTCTTCAAATTTACCATCTGGAAAATATGAATATAAATAATTGTATAAAAAAATCAAAACAAATGGAAATAAGAATATTAAAAATAACATTGAATATTCAAAATAATACTTTTTCATAATAACCCTACTCCTTATATAAGTTGTTGTAAACGGCAAACTTTTTTGTTGTTTTTTTGGTATTTTCGATTGTTATAAAATTGGCATTTTAGAATGCTGCTTTTTTGGCAGACCTAATTACACCTATTCATTAAACAAATGCTCTCTTTTCTCTAATCTATAACTA
>JBOFGT010000114.1:0-3368 GCA_051649265.1 Mycoplasmoidaceae bacterium | reverse complement strand
CTTTTTCAAAAAAGAGCAGATTTAGAATTTGAAATAGATTGTTGTGTAGAAATATGAATCGGCATATTTGGATCTATTTCATTAATTGTTTTAATAATAAATGGATCTGCACAAATAATTCCATCTACTTTGCATTCAGAAATTTTTTTAAAATAATTGGCAAATCCAGGAACATGAGAATTTCTGCAAATTATATTCAAAACAACATATACTTTTTTATTATTTTCATGAGCATAATTTGTTATTGATGTTATTTCCTCGATATCAAAGTTAGATGCTCTTGCTCTTAATGAATATGCTTTTGGTCCAATATAAATAGCATCAGCTCCATAATTTAATGCAATTATTGCTTTTTCATAATTACCTGCTGGAGCAAGAAGTTCATGTTTATTTTTCATAATCTTCCTTTTCCATTTGAGGCATATCTTTAAAATTACCTAAAAATGATTTAGAAATTGGGAATTCATTTTCAAAATCTGCTAATTGCTTAAGATCTTTTTCATCAATTTTCATATTTGTTACTATTTTTTTATAAATGTCAAAAACATTTAAAGTTCAATTTTCATCTCTAAAAATATTATCAATTAAAATACTATCTAATTTAAAACAATTAAATTCAGGTATTAAGTCATATATGCATAATGTGAAACCAGAATACATATGTGTTCCTGTTTTATCTTCTTGAATTAGATTTGGCATTTTTCTTTTTTCTTCTTGAATTACTAAATAATCTAATTTGTCCAATTTTTGTTTCTTTAATTCTAAATACTTTTTAAAGTTTGATACCATTGGTCATTTTGAATGCATAAAGAATGTAAATCCATGAGCTTGAATTTCAATTTCTAGATTGTCTTTTTCTTCTAAAATTTTCTTAACTTCCAATTTTGTCATTTCTCTTGCTAAAGATATTTTTTTAATATTATTTTTTCTAAAAAAATCTAATTGCCCGTAGTTAGTGTTTAAAGTTTCTGGATTATAATGAAATTTAAATTGAATATTTTTTTCATAGCAAATTTGTAATACTGCATAGTCATGAAAGCATATTTCATCAATTTCTATTTTTGATAAATTAACTAGTAAATCTTCAAGCATCGGAATTTCTTCTTCAGAATATAAATTGTTTAATATAACAGATATTTTTGAATTCTTTTTTATTTTAACTATTTTTTTTAATGTTTGTAAATCAATATATTTATTGAATCTACAAGAAAAATTCTCAATACCAAAATATAATAAATCAGCTTTTTTATCAATTAATTTTTTTGCAATTTCTAAGTTGTCACATTTAATAGCTATTTTCATAATTCTTGTTTTTTCTGCAAATCGCAATTCCATCATCAATATCAATTATAGATACTTCTCAATCATTTAATTCATTTAAATATAAATTAAACTCTTTAGCTTTTTTTATTAATGAATTATTATTATTAATGTACTTTAAAAATATATTATCAATTATAATGCATCCATTCTCATTAAGAAATTTTGAATATTTTTCAAATAGATTTTTTTGTTTGCTTTTTGGGCCATCCAAAAAAATACAATCATATTTTCTATCTGGCAAATATGAAAATGCACATTCATTAATAAAAATAAGGTTTTTATTTTTGATGTTTTTAAAACAAAAATTATATCTATCAATATTTTTTTCAATTGATACTATTTTTATGTCTGGTTTTTTATTTAAAAAATAAATTGAACTATAGCCCATACCAGATCCTATTTCTAGAATTGAATTTATTTTTTCTTCTATTAAAATTTTTGCAATATATTCAGCGGTTTTATCTCTTAAAATTGGAATTTTATTTTCAATAGATATTTTTTTTATTTTTTTAAGATCCATTTTTACTTCCTAAATATCTATTTAAAATATTAACAGCACTTAAAGAATCCTTTTGATCTTTAATTTTACTATTTTTATATCCAGCATTTTTTAATAAGCTAATTGATTCTTTTGTAGAATTCTTTTCATCTAATAAAACAATGTCAATATTTTTAAAATAATTTTTTAATTCATTTGAAAAATTTCTAACTAGCAAACTAGTTTCAGTATCATCGTTAAAATTGTTTAAGGGAATACCTATTACTATTTTAGAAATTTTTTCTTGAATAACAATTTTAGATATTTTTTGAATTACATCAGGATTGTTTGTATTAATTATTTTACCAAATGGCATAGTTATACCAAGTAAACAAATTGCTAATCCAATCCTTTTTATTCCATAATCTATTCCTAAAATATTCATTAGTTTTTATTTAAACCTAAAAGAACAGATTTTATTTTTTCTAATGATTTAATATTAGATGTTCCACCTTGTGCAAAGTTAGGCTTACCACCACCTTTTCCACCACTAGCTTTATTCATTCTTTGAATTATTTCATTTAAGTTTCTTTTATTATTTTTTTCATTCTGAGCAGCAAAGTATTGAATTTTATCCTCATTAATATTTATAATAAAAAAGGTTTTATCTGGTTTTTCATTAATAAGTTCAGTTAAAGAATTAACAATGATTTTGCTATCTATATTTTTTATTATTATTCCTTCTAAAAATAAAATTTTATCACTAAACTTTTCTTTAAGAGATTTTATTAAAAAAGCCTCTTTTTTCTTTTCATAATCAATTTTCAATGTATCATATATTTTTTTAATTTCTAATTCAATATGCTTTATTTTTGAAAAGTGTTTGTCAGGATTTACCAAACATTCTCTAAATATAATTAATGCATCAGTAAACTCTTTTGATCTAACGTTCATGAGTTTATATTCTTTCATTCAAGAGTTAATATTATCAGCTGAAGCTTCAATTGAATCCAAGACATATTTTTTAACATTATAGTTCGTTGAAACTGCTTCAATTCTTCATAAATTTGATCCTCTTGTAAAAATATCAATTATTTTAAAATCTTGAATATTTTTTGTATTTGCTAAATGAGTTCCACCACATAATTCTATAGAATATTCACCTATTTTAATCACTCTTAAACTATCATTTATTTTTTTATATTTATCTTCAAAGTATGCCATTGCTCCAATTTTTTTTGCTTCTTCCAAAGACATATGCAAAACTTCAATTCTAACCTCTTTTGCAATCTTATCTTTAATTCATTCTTCAATTTCATCTATTTCATTTTGAGTTAATTTTCTATTAAATTGAAAATCAAAAGTTAATTTATGAGCTGATTTAAAAGCACCTTCTTGTTTAATGTTTTTATCTAATACACTTTTAAGTGCAGAATGTAGCAAATGTTCAGAAGTATGGTTTGCTGCAATTCTCACTCTATCTTTTTCATTTATGGAAATAAAATAAGTTTTTAAAATTTCTAAATTAGCATTTTTAACAGTATGAATATGTTGCCCATTAGGACCT
>JBOFGT010000113.1:0-6411 GCA_051649265.1 Mycoplasmoidaceae bacterium | reverse complement strand
CATCTAATGTGTTATATCTAAGAATTCAATATCTTCTAGAATTTAAATCTAAAGTATTTGCAACAACTGCAAAAACTTGATTTTTTTTATTATTTCCTGAATACTTATTATCAGAGTGCAATGCAGTAACTAATCCTGGACTAAAATCAAATGGAACTTTGCCTTCAAGAGATGGGTGATCAATTAAATTAGCACTTCAAGATAAATATAAATTATTTGTAGTTCAACCAATTGTTGTTGGAAAATTACCAATAGTATTATTATCTCATGCTCCTAAAAAACCTGGTATTTCAGCATTTGGAGAAATTACTGGTATTGTAAAGTTATTAAAAAACAATGTAGAATAGTTTTTATCATAAAGAGCGTCAACAAAACCATCTCTAGTATCTAAGTTTGAAATATTTGATATTTCTTCATTTAAGTTTATATTTTCGTTTTCCATTTTTTGTTCATCATAATTTTTATTATTAAAAATAAAATTAAGTGGCAAAATAGAAATAGCTGATCCCATTAACAGAGATGAAATTATTATTTTCTTTTTCATATATATTATTCCATATTTATATTATTTACTTTGATTATAATATTTTTTTTTAAATCTTATAAAAATGTTTTATTAATAAAATATAATGTAAACATTATTTATAGTTTGGATTTCATAATATGGACATTAAAAAGAAAATTGATGATTTAATAAAAAAACTTAAGCAATGAGAATATGAATATTATGCATTAGAATCACCAACTGTCTCAGATAATAAATATGATCTAACTTTGAAGGAACTAATAAAAACTGAAGATGAGAATCCTAAGTTTAAAAGGATAGACTCTCCAACCCAAAGAGTGGGAGGCTTTGTTAGCGATAAATTTAAGAAAGTAGTTCACAAAATACCGATGTTATCTCTTTCAAATTCTTTTTCAGAAGAAGATATTATTAAATTTAATAATGATGTTAAAAAAGAATTAAGTGAAAATATTTCCTTCACATATTCTTTGGAACCCAAAATAGATGGTTTGAGCATTGCTTTAATTTACAAAAATGGTTTTCTAGAAAAGGCATTAACTAGAGGGGACGGAATTGTTGGTGAAGACGTAACTGAAAATATTAAAACAATAAAATATGTTCCATTATCAATTCCATATAAAAATGAAATTGAAATTAGAGGTGAAATATTTTTTGATAAAAAAAGCATGATACAAGTTAATGAAACATTAGAAAAGAAGTTTGTTAATGCTAGAAATGCTGCATCTGGTACTATTAGAAATTTAGATTCATCAATCGTTGCTAAAAGAAATTTAAATGCAATTATGTATAGTATTCCAGAAGCAATTGAAAATGGTTTGAGAAGGCAAAGTGATGTTTTGCAATGATTAAAAAATAATTTTTTTAATGTTTCTAAATACAACAAGATATGTAAAGATGTAAATGATTTAATTACAGAAATAAAATGATTTAATGAAAATAGAGAATTGATTCCATTTGAAATTGATGGAATTGTAATAAAAATTAATGAAATTAACTTATATGAAGATATTGGATACACATCAAAATTTCCTAAATGAGCAACAGCATATAAATTTCCTCCAAAAATAGTTACTTCAAAATTAATTGCTATAAAAACAAATGTTGGCAGAACAGGAAGAATAAATTATATTGCTAAAATAGAAAAAGTAATAATAGATGGTGTTGCAATTCAAAATGCAACATTACATAACTTTGAATATATTAATGAAAAAGACATAAGAATAAACGATTATGTAGAAATTTATCGTGCAGGTGAAGTTATTCCAAAAATAATTGGGCCAATTATTGCAAAAAGAACTATTGAATGTAAAAAATTTAAGGAACCCAAAATATGTCCTTCTTGTAATTCAATTTTAGAAAAAATCGAAAATGAAGTTGATTTATATTGTAATAATAAAAAATGTGAAAGAAAAATAATAGAATCTATTGCTCATTTTGTTTCAAGAAATGCTATGAATCTTGATGGTTTTTCTACAAAAATAATTGAAAAATTATATGATGAAAAAATAATTACAAACTTTATTGATTTATATGAGTTTGAAAATAAGAAAGAAGAAATTTTTAATGCTGATTTATTAATAAAAGAAAAATCATTTAATAAATTATTGTATGAAGTTAATAAATCGAAAAATAATTCTTTAGAAAGATTAATTTTTGGTTTAGGAATTAGACATGTTGGAGAAGTAGCATCAAAAGCAATTGCAAAAAAATACATTTCGCTATCAAACTTGAAAAATGCTGATATTAAAGGTCTTTTAGAAATAAGCGATGTAGGTGATAAAATGGCAAATGCTATTTATACTTATTTTAATGATAATGATAATTTAAAAATAATAAATAAATTGATTGATATGAAAATTGCTAATGAATATTTTTCAAGATGATCTGGAAATGAAGTCTCAAGTGAAAATGAAATATATAGAAATAAAAAAATGGTAATTACAGGAAGTTTTTCAATACCAAGAAGTGAAATTAAGCCTTTACTAGAAGAAATGTATGGAGCAAAGATATCATCAAAGGTTGGTCCATCTGTTGATTATTTAATAATTGGTAATAATCCAACAACTAAAAAACTTGAGGAAGCAAAAAAATATAATATCGAAATTGTTGATAAAGAGTTTTGAAAGTAAATAAAAAAGATAATCATAATCGATTATCTTTTTGTAAATTGTGGGCTTCTTCTAGCCCCGTATTTTCCAATTTTCTTTCTTTCCTTTTGTCTAGCATCTCTAGTTAAAGTTTTATTAATTTTAAGAACTTTTTTAAACTCTGCATTAGATTCTACTAAAGCTCTTGCGATACCTAATCTAATAGCTCCAGCCTGTCCTGTAAAACCTCCACCTTCAACTTTAACAAATATATCAAAATTCTTTTGTGTATTTGTTAATTCAAGAGGTGTTTTCATATCTTGAATAACAAAAGAATTAGGAAAGTATTCTTCTGGAGTGTAATTACTATTAATAGTAATTTTCCCATTACCAGGTACCATTCTTACTCTTGCAATAGAAGATTTTCTTCTACCTAATCCTTTAAAATCAAAATTTTCTTGCATAATTTAATAACTCTCCTTAATATTTAACATTATATTCAATTGGTTTTTGTGCTTGATGGTTGTGAACATCATTTTTATATAAATGAAGTTTTGAAATTATTTGATTCGATAATTTATTTTTAGGTAACATGTTTTTAATAGCATTTTTAACTAATTCATCTGAATATTTTTCTTTCATAGTTTTTAATGATCTAACTCTTAAACCACCAATATAACCTGAATGGTTATATTTTTTTTCATTTTCAAGTTTATTACCTGTAAGTTTTATCTTGTCTGTGTTAATAATTATTACATAATCTCCACAATCAACGTTAGGTGTAAAAGAAGTTTTATTTTTTCCACGAAGCAAATTAGCTACATTAGTAGATAGTCTTCCAAGTATTAAATCAGTTGCATCTATAATGTATCATTTTTTGTTTTCCATAGCTTGTTCTTTTTTAAGCATTGTAGTTTTTTGCATAATTATTCCTTTCATAACTTATTAATTATATATAAATTTATTAAAAAATAAAATATTTATTAAAAAATAAATTAGTATTCATATTTGTACATTTCATCACCTAATTTGATTATGTCTTCGATATCTTGTTTACCAGTTCCACAAGGAATTAGATTTCCAAAAATAACATTTTCTTTTAAACCATTAAGGTTGTCTATTTGTCCCTTAACTGAAGCATCAGTCAAGATTTTCTTAGTATCTTGGAATGAAGCAGCAGATAAAAATGAGTCACTTTTTGAGGGAGCTTCATCAAGACCAAATATTAGATTAACACCAGTAGCTAATTGTTTATTGCTAGTTGCTAATATTTTTTCATTTTCTTCTCTAAATTTATTAATATCAACAACTTGACCAATAAAGAATTGTGTATCTCCGGGATTGAATACTTGTATTTTATTTGTCAATTGTCTAATAATTACTTCAATATATTTATCAGAAATTTCAATTCCTTGTAATCTATAAACTTTTTGAACTTCTTTTAAAATATATTTTCTTACTGCATCAATACCAGCAACTTTTAATAATTTTTTTATTTCAATAGACCCATCAGAAATTTTTTCTCCAACTTTAACTTCTGAACCTTTTTTTACTCTTAAGGGAACATTTATTCCTACAGCATATTTAATTGTATTGTAATCATTTTTAACAGTAACAATTTTTTCTTCTTCTTTATTTTCTATTTTTTCAACAACACCATTAATTTCAGAAATAATAGCTCTTTCTCATTCTTTTGGAGGAATAACATCGAATAATTGTTTTAATCTTTCAAAACCTTGTGCAATATTCGAACTACCAGAAACCCCTCCAGTATGGAATGTTCTCATTGTTAATTGAGTTCCTGGTTCTCCAATTGATTGAGCAGCAATTACACCAATTGCAGTATTTTTTTCTATTAATTTATTTGTAGTCAAATCTGTTCCAAAACATTTTTGACAAACACCATAAACAAGTTTACATTTAAGAACTGATCTTAATTCAACTTCTTTTATACCTGCATGAACAATTTCTTTAGCTATTTCAGGATGTATTTGTTCTCCTCCAGCTAAAATAAGTTTTTTAGTTGTTGGATGAAATAAATCATTAATTAGGAATCTATTTGTAATTCTTTCTTCAAGTGATTCAATCTCAACACCTTGTTTTGTATCGACAATTGATTTTACAACAATTCCCCTTGTAGTTTTACAATCTTCACCATTAACAATAACGTCTTGAGTTGCATCAACTAATTTTCTAGTCATGTAACCAGATTTTGATGTTTTCATAGCTGTATCTGTCATACCCTTACGAGCACCATAAGATGAGTTAAAATATTCGCTAATTGTTAACCCCTCAATGAATGAGTGTTTGATTGGAATTTCTATTGTATCTTTAATTACTTTTGATTTTTGTTTTTGATCGTAATTATATGACTTACTCATTAAACCTCTCATACCTGACATCTGTGTGAAGTTTGAAATATTACCTCTTGCTCCAGATTCAGCCATAATAACGATTGAATTATTTTTATATTCATCTTTTTTAATTAAATCTTGAATATCTTTAGAAACTTTTTGAGTAACTTCTGTTCAAGTAGAAACAACTCTTTGATATCTTTCATCATCAGTTAATAACCCTTTTTGGAATTGAGCCTTATAAGTATCTATTTTTTTATCTACTTCATCAAAGTATTTTTCTTTTTGAGTATAAGTTGGAACATCAAAGGCAGAAATTGTAGTTGCTGATTTAGTTGAATATTCAAAACCAATATCCTTAATTTTATCCATGATCATAGGGATAACATGTAATGGATATTTTTTATGTAATAAATTAATTAAATTTGAAACTGCTTTTTTATCAAAAGCTTTGTAAGGAATTCTATTTTTAATAAATTCTCTTGGATCTGTTCCACTTACAACTATGTCATCTTTAGTGTCTAAAGTATCAGCATTATTTATATAAGGCATATCACTTGGCAATAAATCATTGAAAATAACTTTACCTACAGTAGTAATTAAAATTCCTTCTTTATTAAATCTCTTCTCAGGAAAGCATTTGGTTGAAATACCAATAATTGAGTGAGCATGAACTTTATTTAATTGATAAACTTTTTTAACTTCATCAACTGAAGCAAAAATAGTCCCTTCTCCAATTTTTCCTTTTGTTTCCATAGTTAAATAATAATTACCTAAAACCATATCTTGAGTAGGAGTAATAATTGGCTTACCATCTTTTGGACCAAGAATATGTCAAGATGCTAATAAAATTGATCTTGCTTCTGCAACTGCTTCATCAGATAATGGAACATGAACAGCCATTTGATCCCCATCAAAATCAGCATTGAATGCTGTTGTTACTAATGGATGTAATCTAATAGCTTTACCATCTATTAATTTAGGTTCAAAAGCTTGAATACCTAGTCTATGTAGAGTTGGTGCTCTATTTAGTAAAACCGGTCTTTCTTTAATTACTTTGTCAATAATTGGTCAAATAATATCATGTTGTTTTAAAAGCATCTTTTCAGCAATTTTAATATTTAACGCATAAGGATCCTTAATTAATCCATCATCATCATTATGTTTTTTAATTAATTCATGTAAAATGAATGGCTTAAATAACTTTAAAATCATTTGTGCTGGAATACCAACTTGATAAATTTTTAATTCAGGTCCGATAACAATAACTGATCTACCAGAGTAATCAACCCTCTTACCAAGTAGGTTTTGTCTGAATAAACCTTGTTTTCCTTTTAAGTGATCAGAAAGCGATTTTAATGGTCTTTTATCTTTTGCTAATGCTGGTTTCTTTTTAGATGAATTATCAAAAAGAGCATCAACAGCTTCTTGAAGCATTCTTTTT
>JBOFGT010000112.1:0-1782 GCA_051649265.1 Mycoplasmoidaceae bacterium | reverse complement strand
GACTTGCTCCCTTAACGGTCGCAGAATAAATTATAGGGAAACCTTATCTCACCATGCTTGGTAATCTAATAATATCACAAACGTAATATTTTTCCCTATAATTAACAGGATAATAAAGGAATTTCTATAAAAATCTTGAAGTTAATTACATATATGTAATTAACCTTGATTTTTCACTCCATTTTGAATGTTTTTTTCTCCATTTTGAATTTTTCAAATTAAATGTTAAAAAACTCTATTTACTTCCTTTATGAAGCAATAATTCATACCTGAATTTTGTATTTTCACTACTAAAAAAGCATTACTTTTTTACATAATTATTGTCTTTTTAAGACAATTTTTTAACTATTTATTACCTTTAAAAAAGGTAATTTTTTAGTTATTTTTAAGCAATTTCATTGCTTGAATTAGGTTAAATAATCATTTAACATTTGTTAAAATTCATGAATTTAACGTCTAAATTCTTGAATTTTTATCCTTATTTTTATTGAAATTATTGTGAATTTTTATTAAAAATCACTTAATTTTTGATGGTGTTATTATCATTTTTATAGTTAATATTTGTTATTTTTTATTAAAAATATTATTATATCTTTGTTTAAAATCAACGTATTTTAATGATTTATTTTAGTATTATTAATACTAAAATCCTTTGTTTTTGGTGAATTTTTTTATCATAAAAACCTTAAATAAAATAAAAAAATAACAAGTTTGAACTTGTTATCCTATTAGTTTTTTGATATCTGAAATTACCTCAAACGGTAAATGTTTTCTCTTTATATTCACTAAATCAATATTATCTTTTCATACTAAATTCATGAAATCTCGATTGTTTTTAATACTTTCTAAACCCTTATTGTTTTGCTTATATTCAACAATTAAAGCATATGCTTTTGCTTCATAACTATTACTTTTTTTAGATGAATTAGGAATGATTATAGCACTATTATCAATAAGTAATTTTGATAACATTGGTGTTTTGTAATAATCCACATTACCTTTTTTTATATTGTTTCAAATGTCTTTAAAAATCATTAAATCTAATCATTCATTAATTAAAGATTTTAATTCATCTTCATTTTTAGTTTTTATTTTTTCATTAATCTTGATAGGAATGACTTTCTTTTCAAGCAATAATTTATCATATTCATTAAATTCCTTTTCTAATTCATCATTTTTTTCTTTCATAATTGGTTTATCAATTTTAACTTTATTTGGTTTTTTATCATCCTTTGTTGAAACATTTTTATTTAAAATAGGTTCTTTATTTTTTACACTTTTAAAAATATTTGGTTCTTTAACTTCTTGTTCCATTAATTGTCTTTCCAATTCTAAAATATGTTCAGCATCATCATCTATCTCTTTAATTGGAATTGAAAACATTCTAAAATCATTACTTAATATTCAATCACTTTTCATTACTTCAATAAAGATATCAATATTATCATAGATAATTGTTTTAAAACTTCTAACATTACAATCAGTTATTTCTTCTTTAATTCACTTTTTTATATCTTCAAGACAAATTAATTTTTTATTGTGCTTTGCTTCAAAAGAACTTCCTTGGAAATCAATAACACCTAATAATTCACTACCAAATTGTGTATAAAAATCATTTTCAGATGAATATGTTCCATTTCCCATTGAATTAAGTATTTTCAAAAATATTGGATAATTTTTATTTTTTAATAAGAAACTTGAAACAAAACTTTTAATAATTTTTAAATTAATTAAATCTTCACTTGTTTTTATTGCTATATCAACAAAGTTTTCTAATTTTTC
>JBOFGT010000111.1:0-12456 GCA_051649265.1 Mycoplasmoidaceae bacterium | reverse complement strand
AATGCTTCCATCACTTATTACAAGGTTTCTATAATTAAGAGACCAACCGAAATCTAGACAACCCAAATTGTTAACTTGCAATAGGCTTAAAGGGACCTGCGATGAAATCATATTTTAAAAAATAACATGATAATGAAGTTAGCACTGGTCACAAATTAACCATATTTCTAAACTTCATCCCTACAATATAATTAAACTATAAATAAAATATAAAGTCAAGTTTTTTATAAAAAAAATAAAATAATTTCTTATTTTATTTTTCACCTTCAACAGGTATTAATTTACAATTAAGTGGTTCTAAAATTGCAGCAACTTTTTGATATTTTTTATTTTTTTTGTATTTCTTAAATTCTTTTGGACCTTTTACTCAATAGTAAATAGCTTTAATACCCATTTGACCAATATAAGATGCAGTTTCTTCATTTGGAATCTCACTTACTAAAAGATTCGCTTGATATAATTCAGCATCTCTACCTAAAGCATAAGCATTATTAATAGCATTAATTTCAGCAGCATATTCGAAAAGTTCAGCATCTGGATTATTTGGATCTTCTTGTTTACCTTCGAAACCTTCTCCGATTAAGTTACCTGCATCATCAATTATATATGCTCCTCTTTGATCTAATCCAACACTTGAGTATTCAGCAAGAGCCATAATAGATGGTTCTCAATTTTTTAAGAACTCAGCTGATAATTCTTCACCTGATGATACTGGTTGTTCATATTGAACTTCCTCAGCAACTGGTTGTTGCTCTTGTGGAAGTTCTTGAATAGCTTCTTGAGCAACTGGTTGTTGATATTCCTGAGGTTGCTCTTGATATTTAGGCGCAACTTCTTGGAAGTTATTATGAACATCAACACCTTGTGGTTGAGAATTATCTAAACTATATTTGTTAAATACTGGTTCTTGTGGATTATCTGACCCTTCTATAGGTGTTGACACTGGAGGTAAAGATCTTCCATAACCGTATCTTGATGAACTAGTAGGAGCAAATCTATTTGCATATGGAGAGTGTCCATAAGAAGGTCTAAAACCATAAGAGCCTCCCATTCCACCACCATAACCTACTGATCTAGTTGATGATAATGCACCATAAGATGGTCTATTTAAGCCAGGACTACCATAAGGTCTAGGCCCTGCAATTGATCCATAAGCTGGTCTATTGAAACTAGAATGCCCCATTCCACCCATTGGTCTTCTATGAGAAGAAGAAAATGAAGATGGTCTTGGATATCCTGATCCCATACTAGACATTGGCCTATATGAAGAGTTAGCAAATGATGATCTAGGTGTCATTCTGTTAGCTCCTCCTGAATTAAATGGTGTACTACCAAATGAAGGCCTATTTCCGTAATTGTTTTTGTCCATAAATATTATTCCTTTTTTTTACTTACTTATTATAATTTTAACTAATTAATTGAAATTTGTCAAAGTAAATTACTATTTTATTTTCTATTTAGATACTTCACTTTTTTTAAGTTTGATTTCATTTAATCTTCCAAAGAAATCTATTTCGCCATGTAACTCACCTGTTTCATTGTCTATTTTTGTTATTATTGCTTCTTGTCCTTTGAATGGTCCATCAATAATTTGAACAGTATTTCCAACTATAAAATCAATTAAAGAATCATTTTCTGAGATTTTTACCTTTTTTTCTTTTGGTTCAATAACTATAGGAGTTTCAGGTTTATTAATATTTTTATTCTCGTTTGAATTAAAAATTGGTTTTTCAAATATTACTTCTTTTTCTTTTTCCTCATGAACTTCTTTTTCATTAATTATTTCATGCGTCTTTTCTTCTTTATCAATTTGTGAATCAAATGATTGATTATTTCTTTTTTCAAAATCAATTTTTCTTGTTTCACTTAAAGAAGCTGATGAAGTAGCTCTTGAATTGAAGAATTCAATATCACTTTTAGGTTTAATAGGGTTTTCATCTATTACATGATCAACTTCTTCAATAGAAACACTTGAAGCATTCACATGCCTAATAATATCTTTATTTTTATCAGGATCAAATAATTCAGATAATTCAAATTCAGAAATTGGAATTGGTTGAGCTCCTTTACCAGATGAACCAATGAAACCAGTAACACCAGGAGTGTTTCTAATAGCATATCAAACTTCATCAGTCATAATCATACATATGAAAATGTAACCAGGGAATTTATTTACACTTCTACAAGTTTTTTTTATATATCTTCCATCAGGAGTGGTTTCTCAAGTAATATTTTTAGTATTTCTCATCGTTTTAGGTGGTGGATTAGAACCATCTTTAAATGTTTCGATAGTGATATCATTATATTTAATCATTCTCATTTCTTGAACTAGATCATCAAATTTATAAGCCTTAATTTTATCTAGTAATGATAAATAAATTGATTCTTCACTTCCCATAATTGTTGTTGCAATATATCATTGCGGTTTGTTTATATTTTTACTCACTGTTTTTTCCTTATTTAATAAATGCTGCAATTAAGACACCAACACCATAAAAGATTAGGGTAAAGAATGTCATCACAATAACTGTTGTTATAAAATCATTTATGATTTTTTTATTTGTTGGTCAAGATATTCTTCAAAATTCTTTACCTAAACCAAAAAATAATCTTTTTCCTTTATGCTTTTTTTCATCTTTATAATTAACTTCTGATTGATTAGATTTTTTTGATTCATTTGAAACTTTAAATTCATTTTTTTGTTCTACATTTACTTCAATTTGATCTTTTTCAATTTTTATTTGATCAACTTTAATATCACTTTTATCTTTTGCAATAATTAAATCATCGTTAATTGTTAATTCATTGTCTTTTTTTAATTTATTTTTATTTAATTTGAAAACTTTTTCCTTTGTATTTTTTTTGTTTTCATTGACAATTTTTTCTTTTTTTAATTTTTTGTCAGGTTTAACATTTTTATCTTTCTTTTTCATGTTGCTCCTATAAAACCATATTTATTACTTTTTTGATAATTTAAGCAATAATTATTTTAATTGTCTTATCTACTTTCCTTATGCAATGTCTGCTTATTACAATGTTTACAGTATTTGTTAATTTCAAATCTTTCGTCTTTATTAGAACTAACATTTGGTTTGTAATTTCTAGATAAACATTCATCACATATCAATATAATTTTTTTAGCCATAAATTACCTTGCAACAATTAAAAAGAGACTTTTATAGTCCCTTGTTTATTATTAAATTTAACAATATTATTATACATAAAAAATTAAAATATTTAATTGTTTTTTAAAAAAAATCAATTCTTACTAAATTGATTTTTTATTCTATATATATAAAGTTTCGATACTAATGTTTGAATTTTCCATTGACTTTTTAATTTGTGAAATATCACTATGAAATTCATCCAAGATTTTACAAATTAATTTGTCTTCATTTTTGTTAGCAAGCATTCTTGCAGTAACGCCATTACAATCTTTGATTATTTTACTAGCACCACTTTCTAATAAAACACTAACAGCTTCATCTTGACCAAAGAAACTAGCAAGCATTAATGCTGTTGTACCATGTTCATCTATTGCATTAATTTTAGCACCAGCTATTATTAAAAGCTTCAAACAGTTTATATTTCCAAATTGAGCTGCAAACATTAATGGTGTTCTACCATTAGAAGTTGTTTGATTAATTAAAGAAGGATTTCTTTTAATTAATTCATATAAAGCTTTAGTTCTACCAATTTTAGCTAAATACATAGCTGGAGTTATTCTAATACTAACTTGTGTGAAAATATTACTTTCAACTCCAATTTCGATTTCTTCTAAAACATCACTATCTAAAACTCATTTAATATTTGCCTTTTTAGATTTTAATTCTTCCACTTCTTCTAAAGCTCTATCTTCTTCAGAACTTATATTTAATTCTTCTTCATATATTTCTGTTATTACATCTTTATTTTTCATATTATTTCCTTAATTTTTTTATTACATTACTTATTATTTATCTTTTCCCAATACTCATAAATTTTTTCTTGGTATTTTTCTTTGTCTATTATTAAATTATTGTTTTCTAAGATTATTAGTTCATTACAATTTGAAAACTTAATTTCAGGTGCCTTTTCAAATTTGGTTTTCTCAACAAATTCAATTCATTTTTCCATTTTTTCAATTATTGATATATCTAAATTTAAAATTTCTTTTTGAGCATCCACATTTAAATCTAATCAACTCTGATCAATTTCAGATTGTTTTTGCTCGATATTATTTATATGATTTAGTAAATCATTAATAGAATCATTAATATTATTCATAATTTGATATTGTTCTTCAAAATCCACATCAATAATTGAATTATTCAATTCTGTTTTTTTATTCAAATTTGATTCATATAAATACAAATTATTAATAAAATTTTTTGATTCATGTATATCATTTTGATTTACTATACTATTGTTATTTTTTAAATCAATTATTTTATTAGCATCTTCTTTTAATTCTAAGCTTAAATTTTTAATTTCCTTATCTATATTTTTCAATACTGAATTATTAGGTACAAATTTGAAATCATTTGTTAATGGATCATCAGGAGAATCTTTAATATCATGATCAATTTCATTTTTGATATTTTCAAGTTTTTCTATATTTAATTTTATTTCATCAATTATTCTAGGATTATTTAAATTTAAATTAATTTTAATACTTGAATTTTCACCATCAATCATGTCTTTTTCAAATTTTAGAATTTGTTTTTTATAGCTTTCTATTAAGTCATGATCATAATTCATATCATCTAATGAACAGTAACCAAGAATTATTTTTGCAATTTTAAAGTTACCATTCATGGCAGCTATTTTAAATGCATTTTCTCCTTTGATATTCTTAATTTTTACATTAGCCATTTTCGAAAGAAGTAGAGTTGTTATTTCTTCATTGTTCTTCTTTACTGCAATTATTAATGCTGTTTCATTATCATGATTTGTTTTATTAAGACTTGTTCTTTTGTCATTTATTAAAAATGCTATAGATTTTATATCTTCAATTAAACAACCATACATTAATGCTGTATATCCATCAAAATCAATTTTATTAATTTCAATTTCTGAATTTGATAGTAGTTCATTAATAATGTTATATCTTTTGTATTGAACAGCAAGCATTAAAGATGTTATTCCTTCTTTGTTATATGTATTTATATCAATTCCATTTTTAATAAGAATTTTAACTATATCTATATGATTAGATAAAATTGCATACATTAATGCATTGTTTCCTTTTTTATTTACATGATTAATATCAATTTGTTTATTTAATAACATTTTAACTATTTTTAATTGGCCTTCTTTTGAAGCAACCATTAATAGATTATTGCCTTCATTATCAGTGATATTTATTTTTGAACCCTGTTCAATTAAATATTCACAAATTTCAACAAAACCATATGAACAAGCAAACATTAAAGAGTTTGCCATTCCTTTTCTATCATTAACACTAGCACCAGATTCAACTAATATTTTTACTGCTTCTAAGTTATTGTTTTTTATTGAAAACATTAAAGGAGAAAAACCGTCATTTGTTTTAATATTAGGATTAGGAACAAATTTTAATAAAGATTTGATCATGAATATGTCATTTCTCATACAAGCAACAGCAAGAAGAGTATAACCTTCATTATTTTGATAATTTATATTTTCATAATCGCACACAGCTTTAATTAATTTTACATTACCAATATGGCAAGCATCAAATAATAAATTGTAATCCTTATCATTTATTTTATTTCTATTCATAATATATCTTCCACACATTACTAATATTATAAATCTTTAAGACATTATTTTCAAGTGTGCAAGAAAATTATTTTGTAATTAATTTTTTATTTTTTAAATCATTGTAATAAATTTCCCTAACATAAATCACTTCTTTATCTTTAAAAGTTTCATAATTATAAACTTTTTTTAGTCTATCACTTTTGATTTTTTTTAAATTATAACAATCAGTGATATTTAATATTTCAATTTGATATTGTTCTGATTCTGAAATAATCAAATTCACCACTAAGCAATTTCTTTTTTTATCTGCTATTTTTTTTATTTCTTCAGGAGTCAAAAACACCATGTTACTATCAAAACTTATTTTAAATATGAAATAAAGTTTAAATTCAATATCAAAATTAGCTATTATCTTAAAAAAATCATTTTCCGATAATTTTAAATCAACTGATTCTAATTTTCTAGATCTAATATCTAAAATCTTACTTTCGATGTAATAAAATAAATCTAAAGCAGATATTAATTCATCTTTAGATAATTTAGAAATATCACTATATGGAATGAAAGCATTTTCTATGTTTTTATGAAAAAAAGATATTATTTCAGATAAGAAATTTTTACTTGATTCTTTAATATTACTTTTATGTTGATATTCTATAAAATATTTCATTTCTTTGAAATCATTTTTCATAAAAACCTCCTTAAATAAATCTATTTAAAATTTGCATAAGCAGAAAATGAAATATTATCATCACTACCGTTTTTTAAAGCTTGATTGATTATATTATCCAATCCTTCTTCTATTTTTTCTTCTTTAAAATATTTATATAATAAATCCATATTTACAAAATTATATAATCCATCAGAAGACAGTAATAAAATATCATTATTTTCAATATGAACTTTTTTGTATCCAAACTTTTCTTTTTTAATTGTTGCATCAATAAAATTTGTTATTGAATTTAAATTTTCTTCATACTTTTTAAAAATTATTTCAGATGCACCAGAGTCTTCTAAATAATTTCTTAAATTATGATCTCTTGTAATTAATTCAGAACCATTTGTTTTAACAATATAAGCTCTTGAATCTCCCATTCAAAAAGTATATGCCATTTCATCAATTATTAATGAAAGCACAATTGTTGTAGACATTCTAGCATAGTCTTCATTCTCAGAAATTTGTTGAATAAATTCATTTTTAGATTTTTCAATAACATCTAAAAATCATTTTTTAATTTGAATTTTTTTATATTCCATTTTTAAAAAAGAATTAACAAAATTTTTAGTAACAATTTCAGAAGCAATTTTACTTCCCTTGTAACTTCCTAAACCATCACAAACAATTAGCATATAATTGTTCTTTTCGTTTTTACCACATCAGCAATGATCCTCATTGTGTTTTCTTACTTGCCCTATGTCGCTTTTAGAAACTAATAATCTATTCATCTTAAATCTTTCCTTCTTCTATTGCCCTTAGTTGTCCACAAGCCGCATCAATTTGAGAACCCCTTTCTTGTCTAACTGTACAAGTAATATTATGCTTAGTTAAAATATCATAAAAAAGTCTTTCTTTTGAACTTCTTTTATAATAGTTATCACTTATACTATTATAAGGTATTATATTGACATAAACAACTTTATTTTTTAGTAATTTGGCTAGTTCATAAGCATTATCTTGTGAATCATTTACATCTTTTATTAAAATATATTCGATTGTTATTCTTCGATTATTTTTCATTAAATAATAATCAATTGCATCCATTAATTTTTCAATATTATATGCTTTATTAATAGGCATTAACTTATTTCTAATTTCATCATTTGGGGCATGAAGTGAAATTGCTAAATTAACTTGCATTTTTAAATCTGCTCATTTTTTTATTTTAGGAACTAATCCACATGTTGAAACTGTAATATGTCTTGAACCAATTTCAAGAGCCTTACGATCTATAGTAATTTCTATAAATTTTAAGAGATTATCAAAGTTGTCAAAAGGTTCTCCAATTCCCATTACAACAATTCTTGAGATTCTTTCATTTGATGTTTTTGATAGTTCTTTTTGCATTTCAATAATCTGTAAAATGATTTCATTTACTGCTAAATTTTTTATTTTTTTTAGTTTACCAGAAGCACAGAAATTACACCCCATATTACAACCAACTTGAGTAGTTATGCAAATGCTATAACCATAATTAAATTTCATTAAAACTGTCTCAATTTTATTTCCATCTTCTAATTCAAAAAGTATTTTTCTTGTCTCATCTTTTTTATCAATTTGTGATTTAACTATTTTTAAATTATCAAAATAAAAATTTTCCTTTAAAAAATTAATATTCTCTTTTGATATGTTTGTCATTTCATCAAATGATGAAACAAGTTTTTTATAAAGTCAATGAAATACTTGTTTCACAATATATTTTTTTTTGTTATTTTCAATTAAAAATTTTTCAAGCTCTTCAAAAGTTACAGAAAATATTGATCTATTTTTCATTGTTAACATCTCTAATTATTTTCTCAATTTTTTCTGCTGCTTTATCTGAATGATCATTTAAAACTACGTAATCATAAAACTTGGCAACATCAAGTTCAGATTTAGTTTTTTCTAATCTTAATTTTATTTTTTCCATTGATTCTGTGTTTCTATTTATTAATCTTCTTTCAAGTTCTTCAATCGATGGAGGAACAATAAAAATAGATACAAAATCTTTTCTATCCAACTTTTCAAAAATTTTTTGTCCACCTTCTACTTCTATTTCTAAAACTACATTAATACCATTATTAATGTACTTATCTACTTCTGATTTTAAGGTACCATAACGGTTCCCTGCAAATTCTACTCATTCTATTAATTCTTTATTTTTAATTTTATATTCAAATTGATCGTTAGAAAGGAAAAAATAATCAATTCCGTCACGTTCACCAACTCTTGGCTCTCTAGTTGTTGAAGATACACTATACTTTAAATTTAATTCTTTTTTAAATATTATTTTATCCAATATTGTTTTTTTGCCAACTCCGCTTGGGCCACTAACAATAAAGATCAAGCCTTTTTTTCTCATTTAGCACTCTTTTGTATCTAATGTTATATACTTTTTAAATTATTAAAAAATATTTATATTATTATTATAATTTAATTATATTGTTAAAAAAGCAATAGCATTTATTTTTTATATATTTTTTAAATTATTATTAAAAGAGGGAATATGGAAAAGAAAATAATACCAAAAATGGATTGAATAATATATGATGATAATCCTTTATTAAAAACAAAATCTGAAGATGTTGTTTTTCCATTATCAGAAATTGAAAAAGAAACGATTGATAAAATGGTTGCATATATTGATGCTTCTTATGAATCAAAAGAAAATGAATATAACATTAAACCAGGAATAGGAATAGCAGCGATACAATTAGGACTACCTAAAAAAATCATTTATATTCATTTTGATGATGCTGAAAAAGAAAATAAATTTTTAATTGCAAATCCAAAAATTATTAAAGAATATTCTGGGAAAATATACTTAGAAGATGGAGAAGGTTGTTTGAGTGTTAAAAAAAATGTTGAAGGGTATTCAATAAGGAGTAGAAAATTAATAGTAGAAGCAATTGATCTAACAACAAATAATATTATAAAAATAGATGCTGAAGGTTACTTAGCTTGTTGTATTCAACATGAAATTGATCATTTAAATGGTATTGTATATTATGATAGAATTAATAAATTTAATCCATTTTTTAAAAAAGATGATTGAGAGAAAATATAAAAATTTTTTTAAAAATCATTTTTTAAATATATAATATTATTAAATAAAAAATCTTATTAATAAAATAACTATTAAAAACTTAGAATTAATTTTTATTTTTTTATATTTTAGGAAAAAAATGGAAAACAATAATTTAAATAAACAATTTGATGCTGATGTTCAAAAGGACTCGACATACTTGTTTGCAATGGGTGGACTTGAAGAGATCGGAAAGAACATGTATTGTATTCAGTACAATAATGAAATAATAATTATCGATACAGGTATAAAATTTACAAGTGGTCATTTAGGAATGAGTGGAATGGTTCCAAATTTTTCATACTTAAAAAAAGGTAATTATAAAATGACTTTGATAATTACTCATGGTCATGAGGATCATATTGGTGGTATTCCATATCTTTTAACAGAAGTAAAAAACATTGACAAAATTTATGCTTCTATTTTGCCAGCGGAAATGATTAAGAAAAAACTTTTAGAATTCAAAAATGCAGCAAAAACAGAAATAAAAACATATGAAGATGATACAGTTATAAAAACAGAAAATTTTACAATAGATTTCTTTAGAGTTTGTCACTCTATTCCTGATAGTTATGGTGTTTCAATTGAAACACCTGATGGAATAATTACATCAGCAGGAGATTTTAGGTTTGATTTTGGTGAAGAAGATGATAAAACAGATATTCATAAAATTGCAGAAATATCTAAAAGAGGTGTTTGTGTATTTTTAGGAGAATCTACAAACTCTGATCAACCAAATTTTAGTGAATCTGAAAATACTATTATTGATAATTTAAAAAAGATTATAAAAGATGCAAAAGGAAGAATATTATTATCTACCTTTGCATCAAATCTAGGAAGAATTGACAAAATAGTTGAAATTGCTATATCCCTAAACAAAAAAATTTGTTTAATTGGTAGATCAATGGAAAATAACATTAAAACATCAAAGAAAGTTGGCTTATTAAACATAGGTGAGTTAGATTTAATTAGTTCTAAAGACTTAGATGATGTTCCTGATAATGAAATTTTAATTTTATTAACA
This sequence comes from Mycoplasmoidaceae bacterium, assembly GCA_051649265.1. Classification (GTDB taxonomy): domain Bacteria; phylum Bacillota_I; class Bacilli_A; order Mycoplasmatales; family Mycoplasmoidaceae; genus CAMREV01. The sequence continues at coordinate 1,926 of JBOFGT010000111.1, read as the reverse complement.
GGTTCTCAAGGGGAAGAAAGAGCAGCATTAAGTCAAATCAGTAATGGAACTCATTCCAAAATTATAATTAAAGAAAGTGATGTAATAATTTTATCAAGTAATCCAATTCCTGGAAATTATCTATCTGTGGAAATGCTAGTTAATAAACTTTCTAAAACAGGAGCGAAAATTATTAAACATGATTGAAAAAATAGAATTCATGCATCAGGTCATGCAACTGCTCAAGAACAGCAGTTAATGCTTAAATTAATTAATCCAAAATATTTAGTTCCAATCCATGGTGAAATTAAGATGCTGAAATCAATGAAAGAAAATGCCAAAAAAATTAATTTTGATTCAAATAATGTCTTTGTAATTAAAAATGGCGAATTTTTAAAATTAAAAAATAAAACATTAAGTAATACAAAAATTAAAATTAATACTAATCCAATGTTTATTGATGGTAGAGCAGCAATTGAAGATTCAGAATTAGTTTTAGAGGAAAGAAAAATAATTTCTTCAAAAGGAATATTTAACATAATTTTAGCAGTTGATAAAAAGGCTAGAAAACTTACAAATCAACCTTCAATATCTACTAGAGGATGTTTCTATGTAAAGGATTCTATTGGAATGATTTCTAAAATAGCTTTCACAATTAGAGAAGAAATAGAAAAAGAAATGGCTGCAATTAATTCAGAAATTTTAAATGATAAAATTGAAGACATTGCAAAAAATGTTGCTAAATATTTTATTTGAAAAAACAAAAAAATCAATCCTTTAATTGTTGTAACAATATTTGAAAAAAATAAAGACTAAGTCTTTATTTTTTATTCGAATAATGACATTTGATCGTCATCAAATAAGTTGTTTAATACTCCAAGATCATCTAATTTTTTTAAATGTGTTTTAGAAATTTTTGTTCGTTTCATCAAATCATCTTTTGAAGTAAATAACTTTTTTTCCCTTGCTTCAACAATCGATTTGGCAACTGCACCACCTAAACCATCAAGACATGAAAAAGGAGGTATTAAACTATTGTGAGTAATTACATATTTATCTTCTAAAGAAATATTTAAATCAATATTACTAATAGAGTAACCTCTTTCAATCATTTCCAATGAAATTTCGTATATTGGAATCAAATCAATTTCCTTATTTTTTACAGTCGATTTAGTAACATGATTTGCTAATCTTGTATTAATATCGTGCAAAATACTTTTAATTTTTTGCTTTCCCCTTACAATAGTTTCTAAATCAAAAACTGTTGATCTAATTGAAAAAAATGAAGAATAAAAATGAAGTGGATGATATAGTTTGTATCATGCAATTTTTCATGCCATATCTACATATGCAGTAGCATGAGCCTTTGGGAATAAATACTTAATTTTATTACATGAATCAATGTATCAGTCATGAATACCATTTTCTCTTAATACTATTTCTTGTTCTTTAGATATGCCCTTTCCTTTTCTTACATTTTCCATTATTTGAAAAGATATTAATGAATCAATTGATTTAGACATTAAGTAAACCATGATATCATCTCTAGAACTAATAACTTCAGAAATATCTAAATTATTTTTTTCAATTAAATCTTTTGCATTATTATTTCAAACATTTGTTCCATGAGATAAACCAGAAATTCTAACAAGATCAGAAAAGTTTTTTGGTTTAGTTACTAATAACATTTCTTTTACAAAGTTTGTTCCAAATTCAGGAAGACCAATTGTTCCTGGAATTTTTTCATACTCATCATTATCAATACCCAAAGATTTTGAACTTCTAAAAATTCTCATAACTTTAGGATCGTATTTAGGAATTTCATTTGAACTAATTCCAGTCGTGCTTTCTAACATTTTAATTACAGTTGGGGAATCATGTCCTAGAATATCAAATTTTAATAAACTATCATGCAAGTATTCAAATGAAAAATGAGTAGTATATCAA
>JBOFGT010000110.1:0-4353 GCA_051649265.1 Mycoplasmoidaceae bacterium | reverse complement strand
CTAAACTCATCAGTGAAATTAGTTCATAACTTTGCTATGGCTCTTCCAAATTCGCCTTCATCATCATATGGTATTATATCACCTAGAACCTTTCCTAAAGATTGAGAACTAATTAAAATATTAGAATATGAAGTGTATTTGCTATTAAGAACAACTTTTAATTTTGGTGATAAAATAGTATCACCAACATTAGGTAATATTCCATTCTCATAAAAAATTACACTTTCAATAACATCTTCGCCCTTAAAGTCTATACCATCAGAATTCTTAAAATTTAATCTATTTTTAATTGCTTTTATATAAGCATCAGGTATAATTTCGTTTTCTTTTCACTCATTTACAATGTTTTTTTGGGCCTGATTAGTTTTTGCAAATTCTAATCTATCTTTTAAAATTTTTGTAATAATTTCTTCAACAGCCTTTAAATCATTTTCATTTACAAATAATTTATTATTAGTAATTATTTCTTCCTTTTCACTAGATGCAGAACAACTAACTATTGGTAAAGTAATAGTTAATGTTGAACCAAAAATTAAAGTTCCTAATATACTTAATTTTATTTTTTTGTTCATGGTTTTACCTTTATATAAAATTTATTTATATAATTATTATATATTTTTTTTAAAAAAAGCAATAATTGTTGTTTCAAAACTATTTATGGAGATTTTATTATAAAAATAATAATATTAAAATTATTATATAAGAAATGTTTTCATAACTTATATTTCAAAATTTTTTAATGTAATTTTAATTTTATATTATTTGATTTATAAAAATAAAAAAGTGCATATGCACTTTTTTATAGTTTAAAGGTAAATATATTATAAAGCAATAAATATTTTATAACTTGTGAATAATAGAAAATTAGTTAAAATATATTCTTATTTTTAATTGAATGTTTGTAATAGATTCATCTGTGGTTTTTAATTCTAGTGTATTTTAATAAATTAAACTTTTCAAATAACTCATTAAATTCAAAAATAACATTTTTAATTTTAAAAGTTTCAGCTAAAAAATTATTAAATAATTTAGAAGATATTTATTCTTCAATACTAAACTATCTAAAAATGCTTGTTTAGTTTTATGATCCAATAACAAGTTTTGCTTGCTTCCGAAATTAAAATTTTAAGTGTATTAGTAAGAGTTACATCAACGATAATTGAATTAAGAATAAAACAATATCCCCTAAAATTTATCGTAAATTACAATTTTAATTTAAAATTTTGTTTTCTAAAGTTTAATTATTTTTTTAAAAAAAGAAAGAGATATATTTATAAAAATTAAATTTTTGTCAAAACGAAATAATTTTTCTGTTTTATTATGAATAAAAGTGACCTAACACTTTTTAATAATTCAAATAATTATATATACGCAGCAAGTCCAATAATACCAATATCAATTAAAATATCAGTGTTTGGAGCATATTCAGATTTTAAATTAATTTTTATTTGAGGACCCAAAGTCACTTGTCCAGCAGAAGGCAATTTTTTTGGCTCGCTATTGAAAGTTATGCTTTCAATTACTTGATCGCCATAAAATGGTTCAATACCAACCACGAATGCCACACTCTTTTTAAATTCGTCTTGATATGAGGTTTTCATTTCTTTGTTTTTTGCCCAACTGTTTAAAAGTGCTTGTTGTTCGGCTCTTGTACTTAAATTTTTAAACTCATTACCTAAATTACTTTGTAAATTTACAATAGCTCTTCCAAATTCCCCTTCATCATCATATGGTATTATATCATCTAAAACCTCTCCTAAAGGTTCAGGTTTAATTAAAATATCATAAAATGAAGAGTATTCACTCTTAAGAAAAACTTTTAATGTCGGCGGAGAAATAATATCACCAACACCAGGTACTATTCCATTCTCATAAAAAATTACACTTTCAATAACATCTACACCCTTAAAATCTATATCATCAGAGTTTTTAAAATTTAATCTATTTTTAATTACATCTATATAAGCTTGAGGTATAATTTCATTTTTTTTTCATTCATTTAAAATGTTTTTTTGAGCTTGATTAGTTTTTGCAAATTCTAATCTATCTTTTAAAATTTTTGTAATAATTTCTTCAACAACTTGTAAATCGCTTTCATTTACAAATAATTTATTATAATTAATCGTTTTTTCTTCTTCGCTAAATGCTGAACAACTAGCTATTGGTAAAGTAATAGCTAAAGATGAACTGACTATAAAAATTCCTAATAAACTTAATTTAATTTTTTTATTCATGATTTTGCCCTTTTATAAAATTTATTTATATATATATTATATATATTTTTTTTCTTTTTCAAATATTCAAGGTATTTATGATTTCAATACATTAAAAATTTGCCTTAAATCAAAATTAATTTACTTGAGTTTAACAATATTAAAAAATTAATTATATTTAATTATATAAATTAATTCATATTAAAAATAATGTTCAATTGTTTATCTTAAAAATAAAAAAATTTTTATATATTTATTTTTTATTAAAAGTTGTCAATATTTATTATTTATTTTTTTAGATTTAGACAAATAACTATTTTCAAGGTAATAGTTAAAAATGAACTAGCATTTAAAAATAATATAAAACTTTGTTATATTTTTTAAATTTATATTGGATTATTTATTAATTTAAAAGAAAATAAAAAAGTGCATATGCACTTTTTGTAATTGAGAAGCAATTGTATTATAAAGCTATTGCTATATCATCACATTTAAGTATAAAATCTTCAGCTGGATCATAGCCAATTTTAAAATTAATTTTTAATTGAATAGAAATAAATTCTCCTGTTTTAGGTAATTCTGGTACATTATGAAATGTTATTTTTTCAATTACTTCTTCCGGAATAAAAATATCATCACCAATTTTAAAATCTAAATTAAATCCTGGAAAATTAAAATTTTCAAAAAATAATTCAATTTTACCTGCTTCCTCACCTATTACAAAACTATCTAAAACTGATTGTTGAGCTTCTCTACTACCAGCTCCATTGAAATAAGGAAGAATAACATTTATAGCAGCCCTACTAGCTAAAGAAATACCTTGAATATGTTCACGAACAAAAGAAATATCATCTAATGCCAATCCTAAATCTCCAACTTGAATTAAAACATCATCACTTGAAACATATTCACTTTTAAGAATGACTTTTAATTTAGGACCATAAATAACTCCACTATTAGGGATTTCAATATTATTATTAAAAATTACACTTTCAATAACTTCATCTCCACTGATTAATTGATCTTTAGAATCTTTAAAAACTAAAATTTCTTTAACTCGTTCGAAATATAAAGAAGGAATCTCGCTGCCAGCTTGTCAATTAATTACAACATTTCTTTGTGCTTGACCAGTCTTTGTACCAACCAATTCATTTTTTAAAAATTCAGTAATTTCAGTGGCAGCAACATTTAAGTTACTAAGAACTGCACTTACTAAAGTACGTGAATCACCATCTGCTAAAGCTGCATTTCCTAAAGAACCAGCTTGAATTATAATATCATCTTTTGAAGTATAACTATCTTTAAAATTAACTTTTAACTTTGGTCCAACAATAGGTTCACCTGATTCAACTTTTGTTTCAGAATTAAAAGATACACTTTCAATGACATCTTCATTGATATCTTTACCACCAGAATCAACAAATTTTAGAACATTTGTGATTATTTTTAAATGATCTGAACTTAATTCTTTATTAACTCCTCATGATTTAGCAAGTTTGTCTTGTTCTTCAAAAGTTGCTGCATTTTTCATTTCTTCTTTCAATTTTGTAGTAATAGCATTTTCAGCTTCAGCTAAAGTATCTCCAGCTGGCACAACAACAATTTTTTCAGCTTCACTAGATGAAGAGCAACTAACAATTGGCAAAGTAATAGCTAACGCAGAACCTGCAATTAAAGTTCCTAATAAACTTAGTTTGATTTTTTTATTCATACTTTTTTCCTTTATACAAATATTGTATACATATATTTTATATTTTTTTTTATAAAAAACAACAAAAATGTAATATGAAACTTTTTTTAATTGATTTTATTTTATAAAATAAATAATAAATTTTTAAATAAAAGCTTATGCATTAAATAAAATTTAAAAGTTTTTCGCACTTCCTAAAGACACAACTCTAACTGTAATAAAGTTGTTCATAATTTTAAATTGATCTTTAAAAGTAACTATTAATATAGTGGCATAAATAGTTTGTCCAGGAGCAGATGGAAAAACAATTGCCCTACTAAAGGTTACTTCATCTATAACATCTTTCCCATCAAATCTATCTGGAGCAGATATAAATTTTAGATTGTTTTTAATTATGTCAGAATGAGTCTTAGATAATTTACTACCAACATATCATTTTTCTGCAAGAGA
>JBOFGT010000109.1:0-6050 GCA_051649265.1 Mycoplasmoidaceae bacterium | reverse complement strand
ATGCGTCGCTTGTTAAATAATAAAAACTATCATTTCTTAAATCTTCATAGTTTTCCAATTCTATAATGTCGTCTATGTCTAAATCTTTTAAATCATTATTATAGTATTTTATAATTTCTGCAATATCGTCCTCATAAATTATATCAATACTTAACTGCTCTATTACAGCGGGATAACAATCATTATCATAAAAATCTTTTACCTCTTGCGCAAAAGTTTCCCCCCCTATATAATTTAAAAATTCTAATCTTATATTATTTTTTTGTGATTTTTGTAATTCCTTTTGTTCTAATTCAAATTCCTTTGTTTCTATTAATTCTAAATATTCATCAATTATTTTATTTTCTATTTTATAAAAATCTTCTTTATCAATTTTAATTCCGAATTCTTTTTCTGCTAATGAAATATTATCTAATAAATTATCAAAGGAACTACCTTCAAGTTCTCCAAACATATCTTGTTTATCTTCTTTTTCATCTTTATCACAACTTTTAAAGTCATACATATCTCATATGTTTTCTAATTCTTTGTTATAAATATTTATGTATTCATTCACTTTATTAATAAAAGCAATTAACCTTTCTAAATCTTTTCAATTATTTTTCAAGTTTTCATATCTCATGTTTATTGTCCTGTCTTTCTTTTTTGGTTATTGTCTTGTTTTAACTCTATTTCATTTTCTACCATTTGTAAAATTTTAGATTTGATTTCATCATGCGATATTTTTTCTTTTTCTGTTTCATTATCAATATATTCAAAATCTTTTATTAAATTCATATTTGCTAAATATATACAATAATCGAAATCATTAAATTTATTATCAATTGTATTAATTAAATACTTACCTCTTAAACTAATTGGTTCATTTAAAAACTCATTTACAATTTCATCAATTAAATTGATAAATTCCTCTTTATCTTTTTTTTCGTCTTCTTCAATCATTCTATATAAATAATCCTGATATAAATTTTCAGATCTTTCTGCTAATAAACTTGATATTTCGGTTCAACTATTTTTTAAACAATAATCAACTATTTCATTACTAATTTTATTTTCATTTATAAAATTACTTCATTCTACATACAAATTTCTTTTATAGTTTTTAAAAACTTCCTCATCAACTATTTTTCAAATTTGATTATGAATTAACTCAAAATCAATTCTAATTTGATTATCTTTTGTAAAATTAAATTTTTTATTGCTCATAACTATCGTCCTGTCTTTCCTCATTAAATGAAATATATTCTGTTATATTAATGAATGCTCTTAAAAGATATCTTGCTTCATCTTTTCATGTATAATCTCACATACCTTCTCCTCGATAATCAGTTAAAGATTTTTCTCATTCATCATATAATTCTCTTGCTTTTTCCATAAGTTCTTTTTTTGTTAAAATTACTACTCTATTATCATAACCATACATACATCTTCTACATTCACAATCTTTATGATTATTATCTTCATCAAGATCAACATCAAACTCTTCATCATCATATTCGTCATCACGAACACGAATTCTTTTTGATATTTCCATGAACTCATACATTTTTATTTTTGCTTCTAATCAACTTTCATAATTTTCTTTACTCATATCATATTTAAAGTCCTCTTCTTCAATCGCATTTTTTCAGTCAATAAATAATTCTTGTCCTTTTCAAATTAATTCTTGTTTAGTCAAAACATTTTTTTCAATTTGTGATTTATTATTTTTATCATTCATAACTATTGTCCTGTCTTTCTTTTTTGTGATTTTTCTTTACAATATTTTTCATATAACTCTTTTGGTAATAACTTTCCTTCGCTATCTTGAAAATATCTATTAATTAATTGCGCTTTTGAAAAATTATAAGATTGCTTATATTCAATTTTCCTTTGAATACAATCATCTCTTCATTCATCAAGTAATTTCATTGCTTCTTCAAATTTATCTATATGTATCACAATAATTCCTTTTAATTCCCTCTGGAATAGTATTATAGAAAAAATAAGTTCAGTAAATATATTCTTAAAAATACTTTACAAAACTTATTCATTTTAAATTTTTATTTCCATCAAGGAAAAGTATTTTCATATAAAAACTTATTATTATTTTTTACACCATTAGTATAACATAATTTTCTTATTTTGTTATTTTTACTTATCGATTATTGACCTGTCTTTCTTTTTTGGTTATTGTCTAAATTTTCATAATAAATTTTTTTCATTTTATTAAATTCCATAACACCTTCTATAATCGTTTTATCTTCGACAAAATTATCAATTTGAATTGTTATCTCGTTTTCAATCGAATTATCATCCTCATCTTTAAAAAGAGCAAGTTTGACTTTAAAACCATCTTCAAAAGTTAAATATAATGCTTTGTTTTGATCTCAATTACTAAAATCCATCGGTTCATATTTCAATATATTATTTTCTTTAATTATTTCTTCAACCAATTTAATACATAAATAGAAAAAATTACTCATGTTTTCATATTCAGGAACAATTTCATAAATTGTTGCTCCACATTCTCATATATCTCCTACATCATTTTTCAAACCGTAGTTTGTTTCCAATCTCTTTAATTCCAATTCTTTTTCTAATTTATCATCATCTTCATTAAAAATTCCTTGAACTAATTGATTAAGGTCGCAATAAAAATCATATTTATTTTCAACTTCATCTAGTTTTATATATAGTTTTTTTAACAATTCTTTTTGTTTTTCCATTTTTTTTCCTTTTAATTCCCTCTGGAATAGTATTATAGAAAAAATAAGTTCAGTAAATATATTCTTAAAAATACTTTACAAAACTTATTCATTTTAAATTTTTATTTCCATCAAGGAAAAGTATTTTCATATAAAAACTATTATTATTTTTTACACCATTAGTATAACATATATAGTAATAAAAAAAATAGCAATTTGCTATTTTTTAATAAAGTATTTAGGTTCTATTTTTGCTAATTGAAAAACTAACTTTACTAAATATTCCGTTGCTAATAAAGCAATCTCATCTGACGCTTTACTAATTACATCATCACTTGCTTTACTATCAATCATAACTTTAAGGTTATTTAGCATTGCTGATTGTTCTAATTTAAAATTTGCTATTGTTGAATTTAAAACATTTACATCATTTATCTCATCAACTTCTTTAAGTTTTTTATCTCATTCTTCTTTGCTGTATCAAACATTTTTATAATTTTCCATATTATTTCTCCTTGTATTTCTAATATGAATTAATCATAACACACTTTTTAAAATATAGTATGTTTTTATTATTAATGTTAATTTCTTTAATAACAAATAAAAAAATAGCAAATTGCTATTTTTGTCCTTTAACTTGATGTTTATAATGAAATTCCTTTAATTCTTTAAATCTTTGAAAACCATCTTCAACACTTAACTTATCTAATCTTATTGTTAAATCATTATCAATATTATCATCAAAACATAATCCGTTATAAATTGCTTTTCTATCATGATCTGATATTCTTATTTCAAATTCATTTTTAAAAGTTAAATAAATACTATTAGATATACTACTAAAACTAAATTCTTTTATATCGTTTTCTTCATTAATTAATTCAATTAATTTTAAACACTTAATCAAATAACTTTTTTCATTTTTACAATTACAAAAATCTTTAATATAATCATAACCATTACTATCAACTATTGTTTTTAAATTATCGTAGTAAAAATTACATTTATATTCTTTTTCTAATTCATTAATTTTATTATAAGTTTCATTTCATAACTCTTTTAGTCATATTTTTTCTTTTTCAAACCTTATTTCATTTAATTCATCATCAAGATCTTCATCATATTCCAACTCTTTTGGTATATCATCACAATTTCTATTAAACTCACTAATTAAATAATCAACATCATCTTCAAAAGAAATTTCATTATTTAAATTATTAATTTTATCTTTTATAGATTTAACTAAATCATTCAAAACTTTTTCCACGACTATTGTCCTGTTTTTTGTTTAGGTTTTTCATCACTAATTTCATTAGCAAAATTATATTTTAATTCAGCAAATTCTTCTAACGCTTCACTTGGTTCAAGTTTTTCAACATTAATACATCTATCTCAATTTATTTTATTAAGTATTTCTCTATCATATTCATAACTCATATTATTTTTTACACCATTATCTATTAAAACACTAAAACCACTATCTCCTAATTCTAAAAAAACACTATCTCCATTTTCTCCAAAAGTAAAACCATATACAGGGTATTGTTTATGAATTTCATTTGCTATCAATCGCATTTTCTGTAATTTATATTTTTCATCCATTAAAACACTTTTAGGTATCACTTCATAATCATAAAAATCAATTTCTTCTATTAAATCATATTTCATCTCTTCATTATATTTATTAGATAGATTTCGTATAATTGAATTAAAATCACGTTTATCATCTATTCCATTTGCTTTGTTCATGATGTTGCTTAAACCAGTAGCAGTATTGTTAAATAAATATTCTATTTGATGAATAACATAACCAATTTCATCAATATCTTTCTCTCTTTTTTTGAATTCTTCTTCTAATTCCATAATATAACTTCTTTTCATCTTATTGTCCTCTTTCTTTTTTTAATTCTTTTCTTTTATCTTCTAAAATTTCTAGAACTCTTGGTTCTACATATTGTTCAATAAAATTATAAAGAATTGCTGATCTTAAACTATGTCCATTTTCTTTAACTAAATTTTCAACTTCATCAATATCTGTATATTTTCTATTTCCTAAAAGAAAACCAAAATCACTTTCATAAATAAATGTCTGATCAACTTCTCCATAAATTTTTTCTGTAATTTCATCTTCATCATCTTTATTATCAATGATATCTTTAACTAACATATCAACACATTCATCAATATAATCATCCATTTGTTCAGTTTTACCAAAACTTATTTCTCTTCCCTTAATCATAACTATTTCCTTTGTCCTGTATTTTGATTATTTTTTTGTTTATGGATATCAAATAACTCTTTATTTAATTCCTCTAATTTTATTCTAAATGGTAATGTATCTCCATTTTGATCATCAATACATTTATCAATATGTTCTTTTTCATCTTTTGTTATACAAACATTAAATTCTTCTTCTAAATCAATAATTCCTTGAATTAAAACAAACTCTGCTCTTTCAATTAATTGTCTTTCAATTATGCTATCATAAGGTTTTAAATCATATTGATTTTTTACAAAAACACAATTGCTTTGGTATTCTTTTTTTAAATCTTGTTGATCATCAAAATATTTTATTAACTCATAAACCTTTTCATAAAATTTAATTAAATTAATTAATTCTTTTTCTCTACTCATATTTATTGTCCTGTCTTTCTTTTTTGGTTATTATCTTGTTTTTGTCTATCATAAAACTTTTCATCTTCTTTTTTGTAAAAATCAGAACAACTATCAAGCATTTCTGTTATTGTTGAATAACATGAAATAAAATGACTATTTTTTAATCATTTAAATCTTTCAAAAGCGTCTTCAATGCTTAAAATATCTAATCTAATTATTCTTGTATAGTAAAACATATTAGGGTCATAACCATCAATATCTAAACTTTCAATTTCTTCTTCAAAATCACTATCAGTTAATTTTAAATAAAATTGATTTCCGCAATCTAAATAAATAATATTATTTTCTTCGCTTTTATAAAAATCAACAATACGATTATTTTTTTCTATCTTTTTCATTAATTCACTTGAATTTTTATCAAAAATTTTTCTTGTGTTTTCAATAGTAGTTTTTGATAATTCCATACTATTGTCCTGTCTTTCTTTTTTGGTTATTGTTTAATTGTTCTTCAATTATTTCAAAAGCGTCTTCAATGCTTAACTCATTTAAATCAATCAAATTTTCTTTTTGAATATCACTTCTGAATGTAATATTAATATTTAAACCTTTTGGAAGTTCTAAATTAATTAGATCATCAGATATTTTATAATCAACTATTTCATTTTCTTCATTAATTAAATTAACTAATTGAATTACATTTTCAATATATTCTTTTTCAATTCTAAAACATCTTTCAGGAATAAAATC
>JBOFGT010000108.1:0-6142 GCA_051649265.1 Mycoplasmoidaceae bacterium | reverse complement strand
ACAAACAGCAGAAGGTAGAGTAATAAATACAAGACCAGCAATACTAGGGGAAACTAACCAAAATGAGATTGAATTTGATTGAGAAAAAGAAATAGATAATTAAAAAAAAAAAAAAAAAGTAAATTCTTTTTTAGAGAACTACTTTTTTCTTTCGTAATTGTTGCTAGTTTTTAGCATTGTAATACAATATTCTGTTGCTTCTTGTCTTGTCTTAAAAGACTTTTCACCTAATGAACCAATGACATAAAATTCTCCTTTGTATTCAAATACACTAATTTTATATGCTTTTTTTCTTTCAAGTCATTTCTTTAAAACGCTTGAAGATTTCTTCATTATATCATTTTTCATATCACCAACTTCGGGAGTTGCTACGATATTTGCTATTGTTGTTATACTCATATTTACCTCCTTTCTTACGGAATATTTAAGATGATTTCAATTGCTCTAATTCTTGCTTCAAGTTCCGCATCTTTTCCGTCAACATATCTTTTATTAGTAATACTCAACTCGGTATTAATTGGCGTGTTAAGTTCCGTCAAAGTATTAGTGTTTAATTTAAATAAACCATTTCTAATTAACAAAGATGTATTACTTTCTACTCTTCCATTAAAAACTTTTAAACCATTTAATTCTTGGTTGTCTGTTAGTTTCATATTATTAACATCTAAACCATCTACATATGTTTTGTCCGCTTTGGTATCTAACGCTTGTCCTAAAGCATTAATACCACCAATAATAAAGTTATCTCTATCATCTACATATGCTTTATCTGCTTTTGTTGTGTTTAAACCATTGATACCATCATCAACATATCGTTTATTAGCAGCATCATTGTTATTTGTTGGTGTTGCTAAATTAATTATTTTCTTTTGTGATAAGTTAGCATCACTTTTGATAGTTATTCCATCTGCAAAAGTTTTTGTGTCTCTAATAATTTGATTACCAGTTAATTTTACATTTGCTCTATCTATATCATCTAAATATGCTAAGTCTGCTTTTGAGGTAAGTTCTGCTACTATCGCATCTGCATATGTCTTATCTGCTTTTTCGTCTAACAAATTATCTGTCTCACTTTTAGTATAAGCATCAATAGGTGTTCCACCACCACTAGCACTAATAGTGTTCCCTGTAATAGTTATATTATTTCCCGCAACCAAGACATCTTGTTTTGTAGTTTCAAGCGTGTCTAAATCTTGTTGAATAGAAGTTTCTAAATCATCAAGTTTATCATCAACATAAGCAATGTCTGCTTTTTGTAGCACTTCAATTGATAAATTATTAATAGAATTATCAACATATGTTTTATCTGTTTTTGAATTTAATAGATTGTCTGTTTCTAATTTAGTGTATACATCAATTAAGTTTGCTTTAATATTATTTAAATTATCAATAGCACCATTAAAAACACTATTATCAACTTTTTCATTTAATAAATTATTAGTTTCATTTTTAGTATAAGCATCAATTGAAACGTTAGCAATGCTATCGTCTACGTATTTCTTTGTTGTAATACTATTTGAGTTTGTTGGTTCCTTATAAGTTATTGTTGGTCCGTCTAAAACAATTTGTCCATTACCATCACTTCTAACACTTAATGATAAATTACCTCTACTATAACTATTTGAAATTCTAAACAATCCTCCAGATTGATCAATACTACCACCTCAATTATTATTACTAGAAAAAATTATTTGTCTTTCTGCTTGTATGTAATCATTAAATATCTTACCTCCCGTTATAGTTTGAGTTCCCGTAAGCTTAACATTTTGACTATCTAAATTATCAACATATGCTTTATCAACATCACTAGTGGTTGTAGTTCTTACAACACCTTTTTCTGATATTGTTTTATTTAATTTTTTGTAAATCATTATGATACCTCTATTTTGTATACTATTATTCTTATGATATTGATATTGGGGTTTTTTGTTAAATTCCTTATTGACGAGTCGCTAATTCAAGCAGTAGCAACATCATCTCCCATTTGAATGCTAACTTTATTAGTATAATCACTATCATCAATAGAATTATAATCTGCATAACTGCTACCATTATCATCATATGTTGAACCTGATGATGGTGTCCTCCTAAACCTAATACAAAATTTATATGGTTCCCTCGCCGCAGAAATATCTGCTGGAATCATTCAAGTTTGGTTGGTTGCTAAATTAACATTGTTATCAGATACCTTAGTTCATTTAACTTTTAAAGTTATACCACCAACAACAACATCAGCATAATCACTAGCACTTGTATTACTTTCAACTAAGAACTTATTAAAGTCATCTTCACTAGCAAAAGGAATTACTTGATTAGCATATTCACTTTTGTAATCAATTGTTGGTAAAACATCTAATCTATCATCAATAATATCATCTAATTGAGGTTCAATTTGTTCTACTGCTCTATCAACTATTTCTGTAATATCTACTGGTATAGTATCAAACAATCTTCATTCATTAGGACTTGTGTAAGGGTCATTACCTTTGTTCTTCTCAATTAAGTTCTCTGCTTCACCTAAATAAGTTTTACCATTAATTTCATAAGTAAAATAAACAACTACACCTTTATCATAAGTAAAGTCTGGTCTTCACATTACCTTACTAGCAATAATTAAGTTATATATTTCTTGTCTTGTTAATGCTTGGTTTAAGTCTTTACCAAAGAATGCTAAACCTTTATCATCTCTTAATTCTTCAACAGAAATATATTCATCTTCAAATAAAACTTTATCTGCCTTATCAGCACTATCAACATAACCATAAAAGTTATAACCATATATTCCGGGGTTATATGCTTCTCCTCATTTGAAAATATAAGCACCTGATTTAATATCAGAACTACCTAATATCATATTGCTAGTTGTCAATCTATGAGCGGGTTGTGTAGCATCAAACACAAGGTTCTTATACATATTGTTCTTCCCTTGATTTGAAAGAAAGTAATTCTCTAACAATTGAGTTAAAGCAGTAAAGTCGCTACTAGTTGGGTCTAGTAAAGTGTTAGTAAAACTAACATCTCTCATAGCGATGTCGTCCCCATTAGAAGAACTAATAGTCTTATAAAACCTAGTTGTTGCTAATCTTCTAAGAATATCTCTTCTCTTTGCTTCAAGGTTACCATCATCACTACTAGCACGTAAATCATAACCAATACTTGATTGAATGTTTTTCTCAAGGTCAGCAAATGCTTTACCAGTAAGAATAAAGTATTCAACTCAATCACCAATACAACTTTGAACTATTGCTAATTCCTTAGCGTCTTGTTTGTTCTCTGGGTCAAAGTATGGTATCTCAATAGACAATCTACCATCACAAATGCTATCAACTTGATCTGTAGCACTTTGAATTCATTTAGTAATCAATTCATCTTGTTCTAAAACGTTTTTTGTTTCAGGGACTTCATAGTTTTCCCTATATCATTCAACGTCAATTACTTGTAATTTGATTTCATCTTGAACTTTTTTAAAATCTTTAAAATTAAAACTCATTATTATTCCTTTTTCTTTCTTCTTCTTTTTTGTTTAACACCTTTGTATTGTCTTCAAAATTGTGTTCCTGCTCTACCTTCATTCATCTTCGCTCAATCTAATATATTAACCGCTGGACTACCAAACATAGGACCATAATTATAAATTAAACTTGGGTTTTTAGACGATTTAGACACTCAAGGTTTAACTTTTAAAGTCATATTACCTCAAGGGTAGTTTGGGTGTAAAGGACTTCATATACCTCAAAATAATCAACTAGAATGTAAACCTAATTTAATATTAACTATATTACCTTCATCGTTCATCATTTGATTGAACTTCTTAACATCTGTCTTGTTCTTTTGAAACCTAAGCAATCTTTTTTCAAAGTCATCTAAATCATATTCATCTGCTATTTTAGTGAAATGTTTACTATCTCTTCCTCCAAACAATAAGTCAACAATTTTATTCTCTACTTTGTTAGTAGTATAGTTAGTTAAATTTATTGCTAGTTTATAATAACTTTTAATTTTGTTTAAGTTTTTTATACCTTTACCAAATTTTCTAGCAACTTCTAATTGTTTTTCAGTAAACTCCATACCTTTGATAATTTTTTCAAAATCAATTAGTCCCATAGTTTTTTTAAGAGTAGGAGATTTAACAAATTTATATACATCTTTTGCTTTCTTTAAATTACCTTTAAGAGCAGCACCTCTAAAAGTACTTCCTGTAGTTTTTCTAACAATTTTTTGACCTAGTCTATTCTTAAGTAGAGAGTTCATACTATTCTTTGCTAAATTTTTTAGAAAAGTAGTCCTCATCAATTGAAGTACTATTGTTATTGGTCCCATAATAAAAAAAGAGAAATATTATTTCCCTTCTCCTTTTTCCGAAACGCTTTTGCTTGTTGGTGGAAGAGATCTAGTTATAGTAACACCATCTCTAACCGCTCAAGGTTTTCCATCATTTGGAGTATCTGAACTTCCAACTAATCTATAAACATCTGCTACTTTATTCATCACATCTAATTGTGCTGCGTCAATATCAATAAATTGTTCGTAGAAATAAGGTTGTTCGTCTCTAAGTGCTTTTCTAGCAGCATTAACTCTTGCTAAGTCAGGTGCTTTTCTTAGGAAAATTCAATTTAAATGTTCTCTTGCTGGAGCAATTTGACACATTGTTTTTCATTGAACTTCTCTACTTAAAAGTCTTTTGTTTGAAGGTACAGGTTGGAACCCTTCTATACCAACTTCAAATCAAGGTTTAGTTCAAGTATCAACACTATCAATGTCAAATGTAAAACCTAAAACATTACTAAAATCAAATGTCTCAACACCATTACCTGCTGTGTTAATTGCTTCAATCTTATCTAAGTATATAGAAGTGTTGTAAGGAACTCCCCCAAATTGACCTAAGTTACCGCTTTTGAATACAGCAAATGACGCATCAGACGCACTAATATAGTTTGTAATTTCCATTAATCTAATATTAACGAACGGACTAACTACTAGTTGTGATCTATTAGGGTCTTGTCCTCAAGAAATATCTGTTTTCTTTTGTGCTACTGCTTGTATTAACTCAAGAATACCAGAAACATCTTTGAACCTATCTTGTGGAACAATAGGAGCACTTGTGTCTTCAGTTCCATCAGGTCTTAGTTTGTATTTACTATCAATGTTTGGAAGAATTTTATATCTACCCGTAGCAAGAGCATAATTGATTAACTTATTCATAGTAATCATATTATCTTGATCGTTTTTAGAAATATAAATGTTTTTCTCAAAGTTAGATAAAACACTACCTCAATCTTTCATACTTCTCATAACACCTTTGTCAAGTGTATAACCTGTTTCTAATCAAGGTGTATTAAAATGTAAAGTCACTTTTTCCATAGTGATTAAACCATCTTCACCTAATGCTCTTGTATTATCAGCATATCTTATTTTTGGTAAAAATTGATATTCATAAACAAAAGTATCTTCTGTTGTAAATTTCTTTCTATTTAGGACATTTCCAAGGACTTCTGAGTTTGCTAGATTTGCTTGTCTAATAATTGCTCTCATATCTCCCCAGATAGTACCTGTTCTATCTTTGTTTTGGACCCCATAGAAATCTTGTATAGAAACAAGACTTTGTGAATTAGGACCGTTTGTTAATGTATTAACCATATATATTTATCTCCTTAGTTTAATTGACTATTTAAATAGTCTTCCACCAACTCATCACTTGTTTTTGTTTCAAAGTCGTTTTTTTTAGAAACTTCTTTTTCTAAAATTGATGTGTGAGTAGCGCTTTCTTTTTTAGTTTTAAAGATACTATAATCTTCTCCTTCAAGTTCTTTTTTCAAGTCCTCAATTTTGATATCTTTTGTTAGTTTACTAATATGTTTAAAATTCTTTTCATCAAATTTCATTTCCTTCATAATTTCTAACTTTTCTTTTTCTTCAAGTTGGAAAGCAATTTCTTGCTGTTCCTTCTTAAACTTAGCGATTTCTTTTTCTAATTTTGTTTTGTCTTCTTTTAGAATATCAAAAGTTTCAAGTTCTTTTTCTTGTCTTTCAACCTTCTTATTAAGTCTTTTAATTTCAGATAAAGCATCTTCTAATGTATCAAATGTTTTCATATTTCCTCCATTAATACAACTTGATTATACAACATATTAAAATTGTATAT
>JBOFGT010000107.1:0-4480 GCA_051649265.1 Mycoplasmoidaceae bacterium | reverse complement strand
CTATCAATAATACTAGCAATTTGATCTCCATTTGGACCTGACGCAATATCTGCTAATAAATCATTAAACATCTTACCCATCATAAATGACTTTTCATTAAACATATTATTCTCCCCTTGTATTTCTAATATGAATTAATAATAACACAATTTTTAAAATATAGTATGTTTTTATTTTTTTAACAAAAATAAATAAAAAAAGAACCCTATTACTAGAACTCTTTTTTTAGATTAAAAAATAAATGATACTCTACCAAGTTATTCATATTTAATTAGTTTCGATAACTAATCTTCTAATCGAAATAATTTTTTTACTTTCGTTTCTAAACTATTTATTTCCTCTTGATTAAGATTATTTTTAATATAATCTTTAAACACTATAAGTATTGCTTCAACCATATTACAACCTTCTCTAATGTTGTGTTCTACTTGTCTCACATCTATTGATGTTAATCTTAAAATGTTATAAACATCTATATCTTTAATAAAAAAATTTTCTACTTCTTTACTAATTATTTGATAATCAGAAATTTCTTTTTTTTCTTTTTCGTTTCTTTGTTTTAATTTGTCTATTAAGTTTTTAACAAAATCACTTATATCCATATTCATATTTTCCTCGTTTCTTATATATTTAATATAATAATAAATTCTTATTTTTTATTTGTCGCTTTTTTTTCTATTACATTCGATACATAGCATTTGTAAATTTTTAAGTTCCGTTTTTCCACCTTTTGATCATGGAGTGATATGATCACCTTCCATATCATTAAATTCAAAATGTTCTTTACATCTATTACATTTACGATTTTGTTGTTCATAAACAGAGATTTTATCATTTTTTGTGAATGCTCTTATGTTTAAATATTTTTCATCACCAGATAGTATATATTCATATATACCTGATTTATTCTCAACATCACTATCTTGTCTTAATCTTTTTACTTCATTTGATACTTCTTGGTAATTAAGCGGTTTATTTTTATATTTATGGTAAAGTTGTCCCCAATTTATTTTTTTCATATCAGGATCTGTATCGACAAAATTCTTCTTAACTCATTCAATAACTTCTTTAAAATAAGCAATTAATTCATCAGCATTTTTATCGTGCTGATGTTCAGACATGTATTCACTTATTTTTTTATTTTTTTCCAAACAAATTCAACTTAAAGCAAGTTCTAATAAAAGTTGTCTATTAGCAACTTTATTTTGATACTTACTTGAATAATAATCACCTGCTTGTGATTGAACACTAAAAAATCTTTTTGCTTCTGATAATCATGGACCAGTATAAATAGCGTTTTTCAATTCTTGCTCTTCTAACTTTACACCAGAAATATTTATAATTTCAAATCAATCAAGTTTTTCTCTCTCATCACCAGAAACAAAATAGACAAACAACTCATAATCAAATATTTTATCTTGTTCCTTTTTTGTTAATGAATGAAAATATTTCTCATCATCATCAGTGAATTTAGAAGACAAAAATTCACATATACTTATTAATCTTTGTTGTCCATCTAATACTTCATAAGTATCATTTTCATTATCAACTCAATAAATTGTATTTAATGGAAAACCTTTTTTTACACTATTTATTACTGCTTTTTGTCTTTCAGAGTCATAAATAAATTCTCTTTGATATGCTGGTCTTATATTTAATTTACCACCATAACCAACAACACCAACATCAGGTTTATTTATTGTGCTATCAAACTTAACATTTTTATAACCTTCAAAAACTTCTCTAATTTTTATCTTTTTTAATTCTATTTTCATTGTTCCCCATTTTTATTCTTTGAATTAGTATCCTGCAGTATTTATATTTTTTATTTATTGATAAATCCTTTCCATCTTTTCCTTTTCTAAAACTTATTATTTTAAATTGATTAGGATTGTGCTTGATAAGAAAAGAAATTGGAACTCCCATAACACCATAATAGTCGTCTGGTATTTCTCTAATACTATCTACATTGATAGCGTCATAATTATCATATTTAGGATATTTTAATTCATTACCTTTGTAGTTTTCTACCATTATTAAATTTTCATATCTTTTTGGTAAATCTAAATTAGTATATCAAAGAGATCCCATTATATATAATAATTGGTTTCCATATTCATCTATTTTTGAATTTGCTTTTGGATTTATTTCATAAGTTTTAGGAACTTTAAAAAAATGTCCTGCCTTTGAATTTCCTAATCATATTTCTTTGTTTTTTAACAGAGGGAAAATTTCTTTATAACTGATAGCATTAATATTTCCAATTATTAAAAATTCTTTTTTATACTCCATTAATTGAGCAACATATTCTCTAAATAAACTAAATGGTGGATTAGTAATTACAATATCTGTTCTATCCAGCAATTCAATACATTCTTTGCTTCTAAAATCACCATTGCTTTTTGTAAATTTTTTTAAATCAAAATCATAAATGTTATTATCATCACCCTTTCCGTCGTATCTCATTCAATATGATACACTTCCATCTTCTTTATAATGTGTCGCAATTAATTCTTTTAGACCTAAATTGTTAAATTGTTTATGAAAATATACTCAAAATTGACTTGCTGCGTTATCAATTTCTTTTTGATTTTCATGATTTTTATAAAAATTAATTCTTTCTTTTTTGTCCTCGAATTTTTTTAATCGTTTTTCTTTTCCTCATATTTCTAATAATTCTGGATCATCACAATTACATAATATTTTCTTACCTTCAAAATGAGATCAATAATTTTGGACTTCATTCTCTATATCTTCTTTTCTTGTATAAAATTCATCTTTTTTGTCTTTTTTTGCTTTTCTTAAATTATCTTTGTTTCTCATTGTCTAAATCCCTTATTTACTATCTTTTGTTTCGTTATTTTTTCATTAATAATTTTCTAATTCTTTAAAACCTTTGCTTTTTCATTTTGCTCTTCTAACAATTCTTCCAAAGCATCAATAAATATTTCTAATTTATACAAATTAATTTCTTTATTTCGACCAGATTTAAAATGTAATTTTATGCTACTTTCTTTTACTTTTTTATCATCTAAAATATTTCCATCATCAATAACATCAATAAAATTGTTATATAAAGAATTCATTTCTTTAAAAATAATACTTAATTCTCATTTTTCTATTTTATTTAATTGACTTTTGAAAAAATCATAACTAACACTCTCATCAGTGTTGATATCAATATAATCAATTAGTATTATTAATAAATCAAAATATTTTCTCATGACTATATCATTTTCTTTTGAAACTATTATTTCACCTTTTTTAAACATAACTTTTCTCTTCTTCTTTTAAGTAATTCTCAAAATCTTCTTCTTTTAAAAGATAATTGTTTTTTTCTAATTTTTCTAATATTCCATTTTTTATAAAAATCATAGCATTAACTTTTTTTAATTCATTTTCTGTTAATTTTTTTCTTTTTCTTCTCATCTTTAAAATAAATTCATACTCCATCTTTGGAGTGTTATCGATGTATTTAACAATATAACCATTTAGATACAAAAAAAGCAATAGTTTTACAGGGAAGAATTTTTTTCAATCTTCTATCCTTTGACCTTTTGCTGCTCTTAATTTTTTTAGTAAAATTGAAATTTTAACAAACTCTTCTCATTTTGGTAAATCTAAATATTTTATACAAGTGCTTCCTACCGTTAGTTCTTTGTTTGTTTTTATATTAAAAATATAAAAAGCATGTTTTATTATATGACCACAACAACACTTTGTTTTTTCGTTTCTATCAATAATTTTTCATTCGGGGTTTTTATCAATAATTTTTCATTCATTTATATTGTCCGTCATTCATTTTGTATCTCCTTCTTTATTTGAAGAGTTTTCCAACAAAATAGAAAAGAACTTATTTTTTATTATATCTTTATCATTTTTATTTTTTTCTACTTTTTGTAAATTTTTATTTCCCATAGTTATTTTTCTCTTTGTATTTCTAATTTCAATTAATAAAAACACACTTTTTAAAATATAGTATGTTTTTTTTTAAAATTTTTATAAATATCAAATAATTCCAAAGAATCCTTGTATAATTGAATCATTTGAGAAGCAAAATCAATACCCACTTTTCCTTCTTCAACTTCTTTTAATAGTTCATAAATTTTTTTTTCAAAGTTTTCCATTTTTCTACCTCCTTAATTTATTAAAACTATACAAAACCTTATTTTTTAAAAATAAAGTTCCTTTTTGTATTTCTAATATTAATTAATAATAACATAATCTTACAAAATATAGTATGTTTTTATTGTTAATCGATAACCATTTTTTACATTAAAAAATAATAAGTTTTCACTTATTATTAAATTGTTTTTTGAATTAAAATATCTGATATAGATTTAATCAATTCAGGTGGAATTGAACTTCTTTTTTTATAACCATTTTTACTCATATGGTCATTATTACCTTTTGATTTATACTTTTTTAAAAACAAATCAACATTACTATAAAAATTAGTTGGTTTTCTACTAAAATTTTC
>JBOFGT010000106.1:0-4098 GCA_051649265.1 Mycoplasmoidaceae bacterium | reverse complement strand
CTATCAATAATACTAGCAATTTGATCTCCATTTGGACCTGACGCAATATCTGCTAATAAATCATTAAACATCTTACCCATCATAAATGACTTTTCATTAAACATATTATTCTCCCCTTGTATTTCTAATATGAATTAATCATAACACACTTTTTAAAATATAGTATGTTTTTATTTTTTTAACAAAAACAAATAAAAAAAGAACCCTATTTCTAGAACTCTTTTTTAAAATTACATATAAATGATAACCCATTATTCCTTTAATTAAAAAACGTCTCTACCACCAATTTTTGCTAATGCTCCCATTAAAGTTTTATCATTACCTAAATCTTCATAAGTTTTGCTACCTATTTCAAAATATGCTCCAATAACTTCTGTCTCATCTAATTCAGTTATAATTCCAATCATAAGATCATATTCTTTATTTTTATTATTAAGAGCACCTATTTTGAATTTTTCTAAAAATTTGCTGCTTCCATTTTTTTCACCTAAAAGAATTATTTCTAAATTATTATTTTTTCATTTTTTAAATACACTGATAAAATCTTCAAATTGACCAAATTGATTTATTCCATTATAATTATCAAAAAATACTAAATTAACATTCTTAAATTCATTTGGTTTATATTTCAACCAACAACTTAAAGAAATTATATAACCTACTAAATCACCTCTTTTATAAATTGTTTTACCATTTAATGTTGTAGGTTCTAATTTATAGATATATTTTGATGATGCTTCAAATTTATTTTTGTGTATTGAATTGAACCCTTGACGAAAAAAAGTAATTTCTACATCCTTATTTAATATACAAACTATTTTTTTATTTGATTTCATGCTTACTTTTTCTGCATACTTTCATGTAGATAAGGTTTTACCAATATTTCTCTCCGAATGAATTATAATTATTCTAGAAAAACTATCTAATTTAAAATGTTCGTTAAATAAATTTATATAATCTTCTATATTAAAAAAACTTTTTGGTTTTCTTTCAATATCTATTTTTATTATTTTTTTACTATTCATATTTTCCTCATTTCTTATATATACATATTATATAACAATTAATTGTTATATTAAAAAAAGAACCTTATTACTAGAACTCTTTTTTAAAATTAGGAAAAAATCACATTATTCGTTATCAACTCTTTTAATTAATATTCTACAATAAATGTCTTTTCCATTTATTGTTAAATCTTTTCCATTAGAACCTTTTCTAAATCCAACAATTTGAAATTGTTTTGGATCATGTTTTATAAAAATAGTAAGTGGAACACCCATAACTCCAAAATAATCTTTTGGAATTTCTTCTGTTTTATTTACATTAATACCATCATAATTATCATATTTAGGATAATTTGCTTCATTACCTTTATATAATTTATATAATCCCACACCATCATTTTTTTTCTTATTTTTTAGATTTGTAAATCATCAAGCACCAACTTTTTTAATAGAATTGTCTGGTCGCAAAAAACCACTTGGTTGCGTAAAACCTACTCACATTTTTTTGTTTTTTAATAGTGGAAATATTTCCTTACAATTAACAGAGTTTTTATTTCCGATAATTAAAAACTTCTTATCATATTCTATTAATTGCGCAACAAATTCTCTAAATACACTAAATGGGGGGTTAGTAATTACAACATGTGCTTCTTCAAGCAATTCTATACATGCTTTACTTCTAAAATCTCCAGCACCATATTTTTCATCACCTTTTATTTCTTCCCTTTCAGGAAAAAAATCTTCATTTTTATCTATAAATTTTTCAAACAATTGCTCTCTTGTTAATTTATGTTTTTTCATTAAATCATTAATAACTTCATCATTAATCTTTAATGAGTACGCTGGTTCACCGTTTTTTGGATAATAAGTCGTTATTAAACCTTTTAATTTAAGAACATCATAAAAACCAATAAAATAAATTCAAAATTGCGAATGTTTAGCATCATCACAATTACAATAAATTATTTTATCTTTTAGTTGTTTTCTATATTCATCACTCCTTAATTCTTTTTGAATATCATCATATCTAGTGTAGAATTCATCATCTTTTTTATCTTTTGCTCTATGTAGTTTCTTATTACTTCCTTTTAGTTTTTTAATAACTATTTGTTCTTCTTTTTTTTTACTCATAACTATTGACTTCTTTATTACTCTATGTATTTATTTCCTTTTCTAGTATTACAAGTTTTACAAAGCATTTGAAGATTATCAAACTCAGTTTTACCACCTTTTGTTATTGGTTTTATGTGATCACCTTGTAAATCATTGATATTTTCAAATTTTTTACCACAAATAGCACAAGCACCTTTTTGTTTATCAAACTTATCTTTTTTATCTTCATCACTAAAAAATCTTTTTTGTAAATAATGCTCATCATTTGTAAAGAAATACTCAAACGCTCCTTTAATATCGATATCATTATTTTTAGAAAATTCATTTAATTTTTCAATCATTTCTTTTCTAGAATATTTTATATCTTTTGCTCAATATTTGCTATACAATTTTCCTCAATCAACACTATCTTTTTTTTTAATATGAATATCAACAGGAAATGTTTTTTCAATTCACTCTATTACCTTTTGAAAAAATTCTTTTAATTCCAAACAATTATTTTCATCTTTTTTTTCATACATGTATTCTTGAATGTCTTTGTATTTTTTAGCATTATTATTTTTTTCTTTACCATAAGCAACATATCATTTTAAAGCATCTTCTAAATATTTTTGTCTTTTTACATTACCGCTAATGTAATCTCTACCAATTAAATAACCACCACCAGTAGAAGAACTAAAATAAGATTTAGCATCTTCTAATCAATTACTAGGAGAAATATTGGAATTTAATATTTCTTGTTCGACTAGTGGTTTATTCCCAATATTGATTGTTTTAAATCAATCTACTCTATCATCAACAGAACCATTACAGACATAAACATCTAACTCATAATTTAAAAATACTTCTTTTAAATCATTAGGGATATGTCTATAAGGACGTGGAACTCTATCCTTTCCCTCACCACCTAAATTAACTGCTAAACCATCAACGAAAAAATTACAAATGCTTACAACCCTCTGTTGTCCATCCAATAATTCATAATATTCTTTATTTTTATCAGGTTGATAAAAGTAAATAGTGTTGATTGGGAATTTTCTTAAAATTGAAATAATCAATTTTTCTTGTTCACCAATTTCATAAAGAAAATTTCTTTGAAATTTTGGTTGAATTCTTAATTTACCACCAAACCCCATAACATCTTTCCCATCACTTTTAGTATCTCAATCATAACCAACTACTAAATCTTTTATTTTTAATTTCTTTGGAGTAATCACCATTGTGTTATTTATTAAACTCATTTTCTACCTTTTTGTTTTTTTAATTTATTTTTTCCATTAATAATTGTCTAATTCTTTAAAACCTTTACTTTTTCATTTTTCTCTTCTAACAATTCTTCCAAAGCATCAATAAATATTTCTAATTTATACAAATTCATTTCTTTATTTCCACCAGATTTAAAATGAACATTTATGCTAATTTCTTTTGCTTTTTTATCATCTAAAACATTACCATCATCAATAGCATCAATAAAATTATTATAGAAAGAATTCATTTCTTTAAAAATAATACTTAATTCTCATTTTTCTATTTCATTTAATTGACTTTTGAAAAAATCATAACTAACACTCTCATCAGTGTTAATATCAATATAATCAATTAATTTTATTAATAAATTAAAATGTTTCTTCATGACTATATCATTTTCTTTTGAAACTATTATTTCACCTTTTTTAAACATAAGGTTCCTTTTTTGTATTTCTAATATGAATTAATAATAACATAATCTTACAAAATATAGTATGTTTTTATTTTTAAGTTTCAATCATTTATACATTAAAAAATAATAAGTTTTCACTTATTATTATATTGACTTTTGAATTAATATATCTGATATAGATCTAATCAATTCAGGTGGAATTGAACTTCTTTTTTTATAACCATTTTTACTCATATGGTCATTATTACCTTTTGATTTATACTTTTTTAAAAACAAATCAACATTACTATAAAAATTAGTTGGTTTTCTACTAAAATTTTC
>JBOFGT010000105.1:0-3316 GCA_051649265.1 Mycoplasmoidaceae bacterium | reverse complement strand
TTTATATTAATAAAAAAAATCATTTTATGAATGAATTTTTTTTATAATTGGTTTATCTTTTTTATTCATGAAAATCTCATTATATATTTCATCATATTCACTTACTAATCTAATATCTACTTTTTTCAATACTTCTTTTGGAATATCATCAATATATCTTTCATCATCTTTAGGAATAAATATTTTTATTACTCCACCTCTTACAGCAGAAATAGTTTTTTCTTTAACTCCACCAATGATTAAAACCTTACCTCTTAGAGTAATTTCACCAGTCATAGAAATATTTGTTGGAACAGGTCTATTTGTTAGTGATGAAATGATGGCAGTAGTAAGAGTCACACCTGCAGAAGGACCATCTTTAGGAACTCCACCAGTTGGAACATGAATATGAATATCATTTTTTTCAAAAACCACTGGATCTATTCCATATTTTTCAGCATTAGATTTTACATATGCTAATGCAACTTCAGCAGATTCTTTCATAGTTTCTTTTAAATTACCAGTAATTTGAATTTTTCCTTTACCTTTATAAAAAGTAACTTCTATTGGTAATAAATCTCCACCATAGCTTGTATAAGCCATACCATTAACAATACCAGCAATTACATTATCATCTTTTTCCGTATAATCAAAAATTTCCTTTTTTAAATAAAACTTAACTCTATCCTCAGTTATATGATCTTTAGTAATTTTATTCTTTAATTTTGCAACTAGAAATTTTCTTGAAATTTCTCTTATTTTTCTTTCAATTTCTCTTACTCCAGCTTCTCTAGTGTATCTTTTTAATATATAATTTACACCTTCTTTACTAAAACTCAAATTATCATTTTTAAGTTCTGATTCTTCTAATATCTTTGGTATTAAATGTTTTTCACAAATAGATAATTTCTCATTATCAGTATATGAGTCTAATCTTATTATTTCTAATCTATCTCTTAAAGGATCTGGAATATTTTCCTCATAGTTTGCAGTCGCAAGGAATAAAACATTTGATAAATCATAATCTTCTTCAATATAGTTGTCACTAAACCTAGAATTTTGTTCAATATCTAAAATATCAAGTAAGGTTGAAGATGGATCGCCTCTTTGATCGCTACTTAATTTATCAATTTCATCAAGTAAAAATAATGGATTAATAACTCCAGATTTTTTCATTTCTTTAATTATTCTACCAGGCATTGAACCAATATAAGTTTTTCTATGTCCTTTAATCTCCGCTTCATCTCTCATTCCACCAAGTGAAACTTTTACAAACTTTTTGTTTAAAGCTTCAGCAATAGATCTTGCTAATGAAGTTTTACCAACACCAGGAGGACCTACTAAACAAATTATTGAACCTTTAGATTTAGAAGAATTCATTCTAATTGCAAGATATTCAATTACTCTTTCCTTTACTTTTTCAAGTCCATAATGGTTTTTTTCAAGAACTTTTTCAACTTTTAATATATCTTTTACATCTTCAGTTTTTTGTCATCAAGGTAAATCGATAATTCAATCAATATATGTTTTAATTAATGATGTCTCATTTGAATTAGATGAAACTTCCATTCTACTTATTTCGGCAAAAAGTCTATTTTTGATATGTTCTGGATAAGGGTTATTTTTAATTTTTTCTCTTAATTTATCAGCATCATCTTCTTTTGAAGTTATATCTCCCAATTCTTCTTTAATTGTTCTAATTCTTTCTCTTAAATAAAACTCTTTTTGTTGCTTAGAAAGATTTTTATTTATTTTCTTAGAAATCTCAGCTTCAATTTTTTGAGAGTCTGATTCAGGAATAGATTGTGCCAAAAATTTATTTAATCTTTCATTTGGATTTAATATTTCAAGTAATTCTTGTTTTTCACTAAAAGTGCTTGAAATTAAAGAACAAATAAAATCAATTGATTCTCCTGAAACTGTATCTTTTTTAAATCTTTTTTGCACTTCATTAAAATTAATATTTTTATTTTTTATTAAATCATCTTTGAAGTCTTCAAATAGATCTAAAACAATTTTCTTGTTTTCTTCTGTCAATTTAATTCTAGTATCATATGGGACATAATGAACAATATCATATCCGTCTTTTGTTTCAATTTTTTTTAACTGAATTCTAGAAATACTTGATAAAGATATTCTTAAATTATCTTTATCTTCCATTTTATTTATTGATACTTTACATAAAGTTCCGATTGTATAAATATCAGAATTCTTTGGTGCATCTAAACTTGGATCTTTCTGAGAAATGATAACAATCATTCCATCATGATTAGCAATAGATTTTTTTACTGCTTTAACAGATTTAGGTCTTCCCACCTCTATTTTTTCTACAACTCTAGGAAATAAAATAATACCTCTAGTTATTAAAAGTGGTAGGACCATTTTAATAGAAGTTACTTTCTTTTGAGAACTTTCTTTTTTACTATCTTTTTTAGTTAGACTTTTTATATCTTTTTTACTCATATTATTTTTTATTTCCTTTTCTATCTTATTTAATTGAATTTTCAATTAAAAAATTTATTGTTTTGTTAAAAATTAATTTCTCTTTTAAAATTTCAATATTTTGTTTTGGCAAATTTTTTAAATCATTTAATTTTATTCCTTCACTTTTACAAATATCTTCTAAGTGATTATTGAATTCCTTATCAGAAACGGTAATGTTCTCTCTTTCAGATATTTCAATTATTGCATATTTAATTTTAACATTATCCATTGCTTGTTTTTTAATATCATTATAAAAAGTATCCTTGTCTTGTTTTGTAAACATTAAGAAAGTGTCAATATCAATCTTAGAAGATGAAAACATTTTTTTATATTCAGATTCAATTGTTTTTGCTTCTTGTTCAACAGAATAAGTATCTTGATGACTTAATTCACTCATATCAGCAAGTTCTTTAAAAAGCTTAACTCTAACTTCTTTTTCTTGATTTTCTTGTTTACTTTTTTCTAAACTATTTTTTAAAAAATTTTCAAATTCTTTTGTGTTATTTACATCATTTATTTTTAGTGATTTTATAAATTCATCATCATAATTTGGAGTCTTCTTATGTTTAATATCATTTATCTTAATATTAAAAGACACATCTTTACCTGCTACTTTTTTTTCATGATAATCTTCAGGAAATTTTAAATCTATTTTTTTTTCTTCACCTAATCTAATATCTATCATTTTTTCTTCAAAACCTGGAATAAATTGATTAGAACCAATTTCTAATTCAAAGTTTTTGCTTGATCCATTTTCCATTTTTTCATTTTCAATAAATCCTTCAAAATCAAAAATTACAAAATCACCTTTTTCAATTTTTTGGTTTTCTTTAGGAACTAATTCAGAGTTCTT
>JBOFGT010000104.1:0-6859 GCA_051649265.1 Mycoplasmoidaceae bacterium | reverse complement strand
TGATAGTAATTCTTTTTCTTCTATTCTTTCACAATCTAATAATTCTTTTTGTATTAGGTCTATTTTTCCATATTGTTTTTTTAAAAATTCTGTTGTGTAAAGGGAAGACACCCCAAAGTTTTTTTTCATTATTTTTATTTCTTTTTCTATTTCTTTTAAATTCATATTATTTTCCTTCTTTTTTTCTTTGTTCTATTCTTTTTTTTATTGCGTGTCTTAATGCTATTGGTGCTTTGTCTAGATACTCACCGTGTTTATATCAATTATCAGTAAAATATGCTTTGAATTCTTTTGGTCCTGTTTCACCGCGGTCTTTACCTAACTCTATCGCTCAGTCAAACCTTACGTCGCTCAACAAATCGAAAGAACTTTTAAGAAAATGTAATCTTCTTTTAAAATTTTTCTTTTGAGAAACCATATCACCAAAACTTTTCAATCTTCAATTAATAAGAAAATCATTTTCATTGTATGTTTTCACAACTATTTCAATCGCTTTATAATTTTCTTTTTCTCTAATGACTTTTCTTAAATCTTTTCTTAATTTCTTCAACGGCATTGCTGATATATATTCTAAACATACACCTTCAAACTCTTTCTTATCAAGGTCAAGTTTAACCTTATTATGTCAGTAATACATTTTACTTACCTTTTTTTAGTAGGTCTTTCATAAATTGTAAGAATTCCTCAAAGATATCAAGTTCCATTCTATTTAAAGAAGGTATTTTAATCTCTTGTACTTTGTTTCATTCATCTATTACTTTATTAATGTCTTCTTTTACTGTGTCTTTTTTACCAGTAAGTTTGTATAACTCGTTGTAAATAGTAATTTGGTTTTTCTTAGAGATACAAGTTATTACATCTCCACCAATTTCACTTAAATCATCATTGAATATATCACTTAAACCTCCAATAGATTTAACCGTTCAAACCTTTGCTCTCTTTTGTGCTATTTTTAAAGCGGTATCAAAGTTTAAAGCATTAGCAGCATCTCTTTTGTTTAATGGGTCAAACCCACCAAAACCATTGCTAACAAATTTTCCTGTGTCTCTATGTGTAATTCTTACTTCAACAACAATTCTTCAACCTAACTCAACTTCACGAGTTTCACCTGTTTGAGCGTCAACAAAAGTTTTCTTTACAATTTCTTTATGTTGTATATTGTATTCAAAAGACAAACCATAAAGCATTAATA
The DNA here is from genome assembly GCA_051649265.1 of Mycoplasmoidaceae bacterium. Taxonomy (GTDB): domain Bacteria; phylum Bacillota_I; class Bacilli_A; order Mycoplasmatales; family Mycoplasmoidaceae; genus CAMREV01. Next base: position 5,667 of record JBOFGT010000104.1, on the reverse strand, counting down.
TTTTATCTGCTCCCGGTTGTAGCAAACTTGGTTTCTTACCAGTTCCCGGAATGATAGCATAATCACCATTTATTCCAGGAGTAAGAGCATTCTTGATTGCTTGTCCGTTTAATTTTATCATTACTACTCTATCTACTAGTTCAGTAGGGTTAGTTTCCTCTAACGAAACCGATAGACTTGTAATTTTTTCTATTTCTTTACTCATTTTTGTCTCTTTCTTTTCTTTCTCTTATATTTTTTAGAATTTCTAATGTTAAATCTATTGAGTTTTCCATTTGGTTATAAAAACCTCTATCGCTTTTCTTAGTCCTCAATTCTTCATAATTATAAAGAAGTTCTCATAGTTGTCTCTCTTCATCTTTTGTATCTTCAATCATATCTTCAATTCTTGTCATATTTCTGTATTTAATTCTATATATTATTTTTTTAATCTTCTTCATCTTTCCAAGGTCCTATTATTTGTCTTCTTGTAAAATAATTTTGGTGTCACTCTCAAATTATCTTGTCATATTTATTTACTAATTCTATTAATTCTTTTTCATTTGCTGTTTCTCTCATTTTTTCATAATCTTTAATAAGTCAAGCAAGATTTCACTTTACTTCATCATCTGCGAAACATAAATGTAATTCATCTAAAAATTTCTTTTTCATTATTTTCTCCTTCTTTGAATTCTCTTCTTGTAATCTTCTGAAACTACTTTTCCATAAGCACAAGTCTTAACTATATCACTAAAATATACCATAGCAAAAGCATCACACTCATCTTCACTTCAATCTTGTGAACTACCAAAGACCGTTTCAACTTTTCTTCTTGAAAGTGCTTTAAGTTCTTCTCTCTTTAAAGTATGAAACCCTTTTTCATCTTGTCCTAAAAACTTTTGTCAATTATTTGGAAAGAATATCATTGCTTGTGGGAAGTCATTTAGTATAACTCCAATGTAAGTAGAAAACTTACCAGTCATATTAGCATTTCCAAAGTTACCTAGTTCAATATAAACCTCTAAGTTTGGTATTGCTTTAAATGCTTCAAATGTTTGCTTTATCTTTAAGACATTGTCTTTCATATTTACTTGACAAAAAGGTTCAAGTTTCATTGTTTTTCTATATAAAACTTTTCAAGTGTTATCTTCTATACTTGCTAAAATTATTCCAGTATCAAGAGTTGCTAAGTCAATTCCTAACTTATATCTTTTCATTTGTTTTTCTCACTTTGATTATATCTACTGCTTTGACTTTTTTTCAATCGCTAGTATCTAGATCTTTTTTTCTTTTGTCTGTCATATAAAACTCCTTTCAAAGAAAAGTGTAATATATATTGTGTACTTTTTTTAAGGAAGTAATAACCTTGTACCAAAATAAATAAAATGAAATGTTAGATTATAAAAAATTTTAACAACCAGAGAGTTTTTGATGAAAGGAATGATTTATATTTGGTACATTTTGATTATATCATAAATTATTATATACAATAATAAACTATTAATACAATAAATGTTTTATATGTTTTATCTAATCTATTATTAATTATTATTCTATATTAAGTAAATATATACTATTATTAATATTTATTATTATATATAATATTATATAGTATAATATATATATGGGGAATTCCAACCCCTGTTTGTTTTGACCCTTCTTGAGGTCAGGTGCGAGATGTACTATACGTAGTCCAAAAGACATTTTAAAACACAGAAATGGAAAAAACCAAGTAAAAAAATTGAATACTAATCTCTTGTAGGTTGGTATTTTTTTTATGCTATAATATAAATGACCCGTTATTCTTAACCCTTTTTAGGAGAGCATAATTGAAAAAAAAGTAGATTGCTTAATTGCTTTCTACTTTTTTGATGTCTTTGTATTTTGTATTGATTTGATTATATCTATGTCAATTATCAACGTCATTAAACATTTTAATAATATTAGTAAAATTAGAACATTTCCTAACTTCTTCCTCAACAAACTTTCAATTACCTTTAAGTTCTTTCTTTTTAGTTATGTCGTAATCTCTATTAACTGCTAATAAGATTGTCCTAACGTTATAGAAATGTTCCTTATATCATTGTGCTTGTGCTCTATTAAGGTTTGTGAACTCTCTAAAAGAACTTCCCCTTGTCTTAACTTCAACAATAAAGAACTCTCTTGAGGTTTTATGTTGAACTATTAAGTCAATATAACCATAATACTTTTCACAAGGACTAATAAACATCTTTTCCACTGCTTTGACTTCAAGGTTATTATAAAGTAATCATTCTTCTATTAAAGCATTACAAACAAGTACTTTTTCATCTTCGTGTAGGTATTCTCCAATAAGATTACGACTTTCAATGTTTTCCATAACTTGAGTTCCTATTGTAGAAGTAGTTTCTAATATGTTTTTAGGAATACTAACCCCAAATAGTCCTCTAGTACAACTAGAAAAAGATAATAATGGTGTCTTTGAACCTAGTATAAAAGATTTCTCTTCACCATTTCAAAGCAAAGTTATTACTCTTTCCTTGTAATCAATTTTAAGTGCTTGTCTTACAAACTTTCTTTTTTGTTGATATTTTTTATATCTATCATTATTCATCTTTTTTTATTTTTTTCCTTTTCTTTTGTTTGTTATTTCTTTCATATTTTTAATTGCTACATCACCATATTCTAGTATGTAGTTTGCTTGTTTTCAATCTGTATATATTCTATTGAAATCTTTACCAAACTTCTTTGCGTTTTCTATATGCTTTTCTACTTCTTTTATTTGTTTTTCTAAATATTCATTAGTATAATCTTTTAACTTTTCTTTATAACAATTATTAAGGTTATAAATTAAGCAATGTCCTGTGGTTAAAATATCACATATTTCCACTTCATATTTATAATTTTTATTTTCTTTTTTTAATTGCTTTGTTTTACGTCTAATTTCATTATTACGTTTTATATATTTGTTTAATTCTACTAAACTTTTATAATTGTAATTTTCCTTACAATACTCTTTGTTATAATTGAGTTCCCTTTCAACGTTTTTATTAATAAATAAAATTGTGTCTATTTCTGCTGGTTTAACATTATACAATTTAAGTTCCATATCTCACATTGATCTTTTTTCATCAAATAAAATTTTTTCCCAATCTACACTTTCGTTCTTTATTTTTTTTTCCATAATTATTTTTCCTCTAATAATTTATATTGATAATCTTGTTGGTCTCTTTAAAATTGACTTCCAATTACCTCTAAGACAATATCACTATCAATTTTTTTTACTTCTTCCAAAAATAATGTATCTAAAATTTCTAGTGTGCTTCATAGTTGTCCTTCAAAATCAAAACCACCATCTAAATAGTGTTCTCATTCTGTGTCTACCAAAGCGTTTTGTCTTTTTATTAGTTCATTTATTTTTTTAATATTACTATTCATCTTCTTCTAAATTTAACCTTTCTTTATATAGTTCGTTTAATCTTTCTAGAAGTTCAACTTTTCCTTTTGTATAAAATCTTTGTGTTATATTGTTAAGTTCATCTCAGTAAGGTTTTAAATTTTCACTAGTATATTCAGGGTCTGAACCATATTTTTTACTTAATTCAAAATCAAAATCACTTATCATAGTTTCTATTGCTTCTATTCTATTTTGTATTTCGTCTTTTATTTGTTTTTTATTTTTCATATTTTTCCTTTCGCACTCATTGTGCTTAATATAATTATATCACATTTTATAAAATGTATTTATTATTCAAATTCACCTTTTTCTTCTTGATCTATCGGTTCTTCGTTATAAGTTTTGAACTCATCTTTTAGTTCCACATCGCATCTTTCTGAAACTATACAACTTAACTCTGTTATTTGCTTTTTGATTATTAACCAATACGCTTTAACAAAGTCGTTATCTATTTCACTCATTGAAGTTCAAAGATTATATATACCATTTAACTCTTCTTTTAACTCTTCTTTATTAGTTAATTTAAATCTTTTCTTATAAATTGTATTTTTTATTGTTGTTTCTTTTTTTTCTGTTTTAATATTTCCAAAACTCATTTTATATACCACACCCATTCAATTTTTTTATTTTACCTACTATCTTATCTAATCTATACATTTCGTCTTTTTCCGCTTGTTGGAATTTTCTTTTTTTATCAGTTTCCTTATCACCTAAAACCTTGTATATTTCTTGGTAGTAAAACCTCACTAATTCTTTTTCTTTTTCTATTTCTTCTCTTGTATAATATTCAATTTTTTTATTTTTGTTGTTAGTCATTTTGTTCTCTCCTATGTTGATTTTTTATTTAATGGGAAAATTCTTTTTTTTCCTCTTTCCTTAACTCGCGTTTTAATCTCAAAATTTCTTTTTTTATAACCATCGTTAACTCGTTTAAAAAGGTTATTTTTTCCCTCTTATATTCTGCGGTATTTTTTTCTTTATCTTTATTTTTCATATTTTTTTTAATGTCTGTAATTCCTTATTTTAATATTTTCTATATGGTTGGAAACTTCCTTTTTTTCATTGATATCTTTAATATCTTTTTTATTTAAAATTATCATTATTTTAGTCCTCTCTTTTTTTGTATTGTGGGAAACTTGTGGGGAAAATTGTGGGAAACTTTTAGGGTATTTTTCCCCTGCTTTTAGCGTTCTAGTTGGTTGGTTGCTAGTCCTCTTTTATCACTCTATAAGGTAGGTTGCTATTACCTTCCTGCTTAAATTAATTACGTAAATAATTACATAATTTTTATTGTAAATTTTTCCCTTTTTTGGGGTGTAAATTTTTATATAAAAAGTTTAATAACTAAAAAAATAGTTATCTTTTTGGTTACGTAAAAAATTACGTAATTAATTATTAACTGGTAAAAATTTAAGTGCTAAAATTTGATTAAAAAAAATATATATTTTTAAACTTCTAAAAAAATTAGTGCTTAAAATTTATATAATTTTTAAAAAAAATATTTGCTTTTTTTGTTTGCTTGCGCTATTTCGTCCTTGCTTTTTTCTATAAATTTCGCCAGTTCGTCGGTTGTTATTCTCGTCATAAATTCCCCTTATAAAATAAATAAGGTAGCGGTTTGCTTTTGTCTATTCGCTTACTATTATTATTAATAATAAGGTATATAAATAAGGTTGCTTGTCGCTTACCTTTCGCTTTCAGTCATAAACTTACTCGCTTATAATAATTATACCATAAAAAATATACACTTTTTTTATAATGTATATACTTATAACGCTATTTGCTTGCTCTCTGTGCTTTGTTTTATTGTTAGGAATGTAATTACCTTCCCCTTTGTCTTTCGTGTCTTAAACGCGCTTAAAACGCTTTAAAATAGCATTTAAATAGTTGCTTAAATATCAAAATAAGACAAAAAAAATAATAATAAATTAATTATTATTATCTTGTTTATAATGGTTTGTATTTGTTTAAAAAGTTTATAAAACGTTTTTTAAAAAAAATATCATTCCCTTTTAATTCATAAATATTATTTTTATTGTAAATTATTCAATTTCAAAAACCTTCTCGCTCTAAAATATTATTAATATCTTTTTTTAATTCTTCTTTATTTTTATGTTTTTTGTAGTCGTCAAAAGCAATATATAATAAACTTAATAAGTCGTCACGTTTTTCCCCCTCTGTTGGGTTATGACACGAAAAAAAAGCGTGTTTATCCATTTCTTTAAATAGCATTTTTATTTTTCTCCTCGTTG
>JBOFGT010000103.1:0-6324 GCA_051649265.1 Mycoplasmoidaceae bacterium | reverse complement strand
TAACAATAAGATAAAATAATAATACTCAAAAATAGGCAATATTAAAAAATAATTATGATTATATATTCTTTATTTTTCTTATTTTTATTTATTTTAAATATAATTTATTATCTATTTTTTATATGTTTTTATTTTCTTAGAGGTGGAGGAGGTGGCACTGATCTAGTAGCTCCTGGAGTTGATGGTTGAGAAGGAGATAATGATTTATTAACTCCCGTGTTTGTTGGAGGAGCTAATGGAGTTGATGGATGAGAAGGAGGTACTGATTTATTACCTCCTGGGTTTCTTGGAGGAGCTCCTGGTGTTGTTGTTTTTCTTTTCTCACTTAATATTTTTTTGTTTTTTCTATTTGTAATTGCTATTATTAAAGCAACAATTGCAATTATCAATAAAATTCCACCAGCAGCAGCACCAGCAATAATTGGAATAGTGTTATCTTGAGGTTTTACTATTTGAAATCCATCAAAAGTAAAATTAATTTCTATCGGATCAAGAGTGAATTTTCCCTGAGAGTTAATTGCTCCACCTTCAACAAATACTTTAAAAGTTGCAATTCCAATAGTATCATCAGAACTTATTTTTTCAATTCTGTTAATAATAGTACCACTTATATTACCTTCAGCATCTTCATCAAAAGGTATATAATATCCTACAATTTTAGCATGACTAAAGAAGTTATCTTTATTTAAATTAAATTCAGATGCTTTTTCATTTCTAAAATTACTAATTTGTTCAATAGCAGTAAAAGTTCCTCTTTGAAATCCAGAAACAGTTATTAAAATAGGATTTGACTGTTCTATAAAACCAAAATCTGTGATAGCATTTATCAATCTATATTGAAATGTTATTGATCCATTAATATTATTTGTAGTCAAATTATTAGTTATAACTTGAATTGATGTTTCTCTATTAGTGATTGTAGAGCCATTATTAATTCTTAAATATCTTTCAAGATTAAATTCACTAACAAATTCTGGCAACATATCATTTTCACCAGACAATGGTGTAACAGATGTAGCAGCTGGCATAGTCTTTAAATTATTTATTCTAATAGGATCAGTTTTTAATTCTGCATCTACTAATACTCCAAATTGGTCAAGATATTTTGAAAAAGTAATGACAACATCTTGAAATCCAGTATTAGCTTGACCTGTATTTTTTTGGTTTCTAAATTCATATACAGGAGTAACTCCAGCTGGTAAATTAACTACAATAATAAATTGATTAATATTATTCTCATTAATTTCTAAAGCTAATGTATTTGAAAATAATTCTTGATTTCCAGTTGATACAACTGTAGTATATCTGGGAGTTGGACCACCTTGAAATCCATCAATTTGATATGATATTGTAGGAGGGTTATGATTAATGAAGCCAGTAGTTTCATATGTTTTTTCAAAAGTAATATCAAAAGTTACAATTCCATCAAAAGCATCTTCTGTTCCATCAATAGTTTGAATATTAGTAATATCATATCCTGTTCCTGGAACTTCATTATCAATAGTTATATACTCCATTATGTTATCCCTATTAATAAATCCTGGGTAAACACCATTAAACGGACCAGTTCTTAAAAGTACACGAGTTCCAGTATCTGAAATTTTTTTAAAACCTGTAATTAAAATAGGTATTTCTAGTGGAGGATTACCAGCGATAGAAGGTAATCCTTTATTACTAGGATCATAATATGCACCACCCCTAATTGAAGCAACAATTGTTAATTTACCTTCTAATGGTTCTTGATCTCTAATTGAATATGTAATATCGCCATCAGAAGAACCTGGAACTAGATCATTTATTTGAACAAAATTTGAAACGTTTGAGGGGATAACATCTCAAACAGTTAAATCAGAATTATCTTCTGAGTTTTGAATACCTGTAGTACCAGTTAATGTTTTTAATCCAGATACATCTGTAGTAATTGTTTTAAATTCATTAACCTGTGTACCAGTATCATCAAAATGAGGTCTAATATTTACACTAATTCTAGCAGTACCATCTATATTATTTTGATCACTAATCGATCATCCCTGAATTACAGCAGCATTTGGAACTGCAATAACATCCATTAAATTTGGTATATTTAGAGGTGTTAAATCAGAAGGTAAAAAATTTGTAATTAAATTATTTTGACTAATTGATGTTGGTATGTCATTACTAATATTTAATCCTGTAACTTTAAATGGAACTTTTGATTCAAATTGATAGTTTCTGCCATATATTGAATATCTATTTTTTAGAGTGTAAATACCTTGAATTATACCTCTACTATCATCTCTTGTTGGTGAACCAAATAATTTTATTTCAGATGGTGAAAATGTAACTCCACTAGGAAGTGTTCTACTAGGTATTTGAAAAAAATTATTAGATCCTGTACCAATTGTTTCTAAATCACTGTCAGTAAGTTGGCTCGGAAGTTTAGCATTATTTTGATTTATTAATCACTGTTTTCTTGAAGCAGTTATTTGAAAATCAGTACGAACCATACCACCATGACTATAGCTTGATCATAATCTAGCAAGTTGATTATCTGATTCATGAAAATAACTTTGAGTAAGACCTCTTGGCATAGATCAAATAAAGCTATCTTGAACATGAGGAGTTCTTATTATCATTTGTTTTTGTGCTCAATTATCACCGCTATTATTTCTGTTAACTAAAATTGTATGTTGAGGACTTCAAGGTCCATTTATGGGCTTTGTATCAAATATAAATTTATTAGCAGTAAATCTATTAGGATTTGATGTAGTTGTATGAGAAACTAATAAAATTTCATTGGGATTATCTTCATTATAAGAAATATATGGAGCTAAAGTATTATCAAAACTAGGAGAATTAAAAAAACCACCTTGACCTATAGTACCACCAATTCCTCATGAATTATAATAAGTATTTAGGAACTTATTATAAATACCTCCAAGATACATATAAATTCATTCATCATTTCTTAAAACGGGCACAATCATTTGAACTTTATTATTAGGAATACCTTCTTCATCTATATAAGTGAAAAATTGTAAATTTGGATTAACATTCCTTTGAATTGTTTGTAATGATAATAGACTCTTTGGAGGAGAGATAATTCCTTGAGTGCTATTAAAAACACTACTATTTCTTCCAGTTATAGCTACAGGAGTGAAGTTTACATTTCCTGCAAGGTTATGTTGTAAATTTAAAATTTTAAAATTATAATTATCTTGATTAGAACTTGGTGGTGGATTAACAGCAACCATTAAAGCTAAACTTGATTGATCAAATACACTTCTTGAAGTATTAAAGGGTGAAAGACCAATAACAATGTTATCATCATTATAATCACGACCAGAATTAGCTGTCATAGAACCTCAATTTGAATGACCTGTAAAATGAGCTCTATTTTGAAGTCAAGTAATTTCATTATTACTATTTATATTAAATCCAAAAATATCATTTTTCAAATTTCCCATTCTACCAGGGTAAAATGCAATATATCTATTATTAATAGTGTCATTAGCTATTGCAAAAGCACTACCATTACCATTTGAAGCATTCATAACAGGTAATGGAGCATTTGGCATTATTGGCATTTCTGGATTATCATCTTTAATTGGAGAGCCATCTAACGTATTATATCTAAGAATTCAATATCGTCTATCATTTAATCTTAAAGTATTTCCTACAATTGCAAAAACTTGATTTCTTTTATTTGTTGAATATTTATTATCAGAGTGTAATGCAGTAATTAACCCTGGAGAAAAATTAGTTGGAACTTTTCCAACAAGAGATGGGTGATCAATTAGATTAGCACTTCAAGACAAAAATGAATCAGGCGAAGTTCAACCAATTGCAGTTGGAAAAGTTCCATTAGTATTAACATCTCAAGCTCCTAAAATACCTGGTATATCAGCATTTGGAGAAACTACAGGGTTTGTATAGTTGTTAAAAAATATTGAAGCATAATTTTTACCAGTAAAAGCACCTACATACTCACCTCTAGTATTTGCATTCATGATATTTGATATTTCTTCATTTTCATCATTATTTTCATTATCTATATTTTTTTCCTCAAAATTTCTGTTAATAAAATTAAGTGGTAAAACTGAAATCGCTGATCCAATTAACAAAGATGAAATTATTACTTTTTTTTTCATAATATATTACTCCTTATTTATAATAATTTAACCATATTATAATATATTAAGAAAAATATTAATTAAGTTTTCATAACTATCATTTTTGAAAACTAAAATTGGAAATAAAACAAATAAAAAAATTATTCCTATCGTCAATATTGAGTCAATTATTGAGATTTATATACAAAAAGTAGATAGAATTATCTACTTTTTGTATATCTGTTAAAGATTAATTGTTTTTTGGTAGAATCGGTGAAGTTTTTTGACTAGATCTAACTGATGGTTTAGAAGTAGCAACATTCAAAGATTTAAATTGTTTATTAAATTGTGGTCTAGCAATTTTAACATACTGAGGTTTAATTTGTTTATTAACTTGTGGTCTAGTATTAACAATATTTGAATGTCTAATTTGTTTATTAACTTGTGGTCTAGTATTAACAATATTTGAATGTCTAATTTGTTTATTAACTTGTGGTCTAGTATTAAAAATATTTGAAGGTCTAATTTGTTTATTAACTTGTTGTCTAGTATTAACAATATTTGAAGGTTTAATTTGTTTATTAACTTGTTGTCTATTAGTAACAATATTTGAAGGTTTAATTTGTTTATTAACTTGTGGTCTATTAGTAACAATATTTGAAGGTTTAATTTGTTTATTAACTTGTGGTCTAGAATTAACAATATGTGGAAGCGGTCCAAATAATCTAGTAACTTCTGGCGGAGTCATAAGAATATCATTTGTATTTGTTTTTTCAGAAGGAACAACTAATTTATTAAGTCTTAAATTTACTGGTGGAGAACTAGGAATTATTGTTTTTCTTTTTGCATTTAGTATTTTTTTATTTCTTATATTATTAATTATTATCAAAACGACAATTGCAATTATTAAAAAAATTCCACCAGTAATAGACCCAGCAATAATTGGAATATTGTTTAGAGATTTCACTATTTGAAATCCATCAAAATCAAAGATAATTTCTAATGGATTAATACTAAAACTTTCTTCTTCATTGATTGCACCACCTTGAAGTGTCAATTTAAATGTAGCAACACCAGTAGAATCATTGAAACTTATTTTTTCAACTTTATTAATAACAGTGCCACTAATAATATTACCATTATAATCAACATTCAAAGGCACATAATGCCCTACAATTTTTGCATACTTGAAAAAGTTATCCTTATTTAAATCAAATTCTGATGCTTTTTGATTTATATTATTAACAACTCTTTCAACACCAGTAAAATTTCCTTTTTTAAATCCAGAAATAGTTACTAAAATAGGATTTGATTTTTCTATAATTCCAGAGTTTGTAATAGCATTAATTAATCTATATTCAAATGTAATTGTCCCATTAATATTGCTTGATTTTAATTTGTCTGCAACAATTTGAATTGATGTCTCTTTATTAAAAATTGGAGAACCATTATTAATTCTTAAATATTTTTCAAGATCAACCTCATTAACTAGTTCTGGCAACATATCCTCATTACCTGATAATGGTGTAACTGATGTAACATCTGGAATAGTTTTTAAATTATTTATTTTAAATGGAATTAATAGTTCTCTATTTACTTCATTTCCTAATTCATTAATAAACTTTGATATAGTAATTTTTCCTTCCTGAAATCCAGTATTTTCTTGACCAGTATTTTTTTGATTTGTAAATTCATATATTGGATTAACATCATTTGGTAAATTAACTATTGAAATGAACTGATTAATATTACTTTCATTTATTTCAGCAGCTAATGTATTTGAAAATAAGTCAGTATTTCCTGTTTGGAAAGTAGTAGTAAATTTAGGAGCAGCACCACCTTGAAGACCTGTAATTATATATTCTTTTTCTACTGGATCGATATTAATACGACCATCTGTCTCGTATTCTTTATCAAATTTTATTTTAAAAGTTATAGTTCCATCAAATGATTCTTCTGGTGTAGAATCATCACTACGTGATGTAATGTCAATAGTAAAAGTTGATCCTGGAATCTGGTTTTCAATTGTGAAAAATTCAGTTATGTTATTCTCATCAATAAGTGCAGGAAAAACACCTGGAAATGTACCAGTTCTTGGAATTACTAATGTACCAGTGTCTGGAATTGCTTTAATACCTGTAATTGGAACGCTTAATATTAGTGGAGGATTACTAGTATTAGAAGGTAATCCTTTATTATTAGAGTCATAGTATGCACCACCATCGATTGAAAC
>JBOFGT010000102.1:0-14343 GCA_051649265.1 Mycoplasmoidaceae bacterium | reverse complement strand
GCACCTTTTTTTGAGCTTCTTGACATAAATTAATTATTCTCCTTAATTTTTTCTTCTTCTTACAATTAATGCACTTGAAGATTTTTTCTTATTTCTAGTTTTAACACCCATGTGTCTTTTACCTCAAGGAGTTCTAGGGGCATCCATACCAATTGGTTGTCTACCTTCTCCTCCACCATGTGGGTGATCATTAGGGTTCATAGCTGAACCTCTAACTGTTGGTCTTATACCTTTGTTTCTGTTTTTACCAGCTTTACCAATATTTACTAAATTGTTATCTATATTTGAAACTCTACCTATAGTTGCAAAACAATTATTCATGACTTTTCTAACTTCACCTGAAGAAAGTTTTAAAATTGTATAATCACCAGTTTCATCTTTTCCTAATATTTGTGATGCAGTACCAGCAGATCTTGATAATTGTCCACCCTTGCCATGAATTAATTCTATATTATGAACAAATGTACCTTCAGGGATCATTGAAATAGGCATTGAGTTTCCAATTTGAATATCACATCCATTTTTACTAGAAACTATTTTATCTCCAATTTTAATTTTTTCAGGTGAGATAATATATCTTTTATCACCATCTTCATAAGACACTAGTGAAATGAAACATGTTCTATTTGGATCATATTCAACAGTTTTAACATAAGCAACTTTATCGTATTTATCTCTTTTAAAATCAATTATTCTATACTTTTGTTTTTGACCGCCGCCCTTATGTCTTACAGTTATTTTACCTTGATTGTTTCTACCAGCCTTTTTGTTTTGACTAACAAGTAATTTTTTATAAGGTTTGTCAGTAGTAAGAGAAGCTTTATAATCTATTACTATTGTTTGTCTTATACCACTACTTCTGGCCTTGATTCTTTTTATAGGCATTTTCTCTCCTTACCAATTATTCTTTTTTTTCTTCTTCGTCAAATACAATTTCAGTTCCAGGTAATAAAGTTATAATTGCAATTTTTTTAGCTTTTTTAAATCCTGGTTTCCTAGTTCCTGTTTTTGTTTTCTTTTCAATTTTATTTACAATGTTTACTTTTTCACATTTAATTCCATAAATAGCTTGAAATGCTTCTTGTATTAATTTTTTAGTTGCTTTTTTGTTAACAATAAAGCAATATTTCTTTTTATCAAAAGAATTCATTAAATATGTTTTTTCAGTATTGTATGGTTTGATTATTACTTCACTTAAATTCATTATGCAAATACCTCCGATAATTTATCAAAAGCATTTTCTTGACATATAGTAATATGGCTATTAGCAATATCTCTAGTTGAAACTTGATTTCATTTTTTTGAACACACTTTTTGAATATTTCTACAAGATAAGTTAAAGTTTTCATTCTTCTCATCATTTAAAATAAATAATATTTTTTTGTTGTTAATTTCTAATTTTTTTAATAAAGTATCAATTTTGTTAGTTGATGGACTTTTCATGTCAATATCATTAACCATTAAATAAATTTGATTTTCCTTAAATTTAAATGTGATTGCTGATCTAATAGCCAATTTTCTAACTTTTTTATTTAATTTTATATTGTAATTTCTATTTGGTTTTGGACCAAATACTACTCCACCACCAACTCATTGTGGAGATCTTGTTGAACCTTGTCTAGCTTTTCCTGTATGCTTTTGTCTTCATGGTTTTCTACCACCACCTCTAACTTCAGCTTTTGTTTTAGTTGAATGAGTGCCTTGTCTATCACCAGCATTTTCAGATAGTATTGAATCAAAAATTGCTTGTTTACTAGGCTTTGTTTCAATTAAGCTAGTATTTTTTAAATCAATTTTCTTTATATTGCCAGCTAAATCTACTAAATTTACTTTTTCCATTTGTATTACCTTTCTTAATTTTATTATGCAACTGCATTAATATTTTGATTTTCAACTTTATTGTTTTTAGCGATATTGCTTATTTTTTTAAAATTTTTTACTCTATTTGTAGTTTTAATAACAACTAAAGAATTTTTTGGGCCAGGAACTGATCCTTTGATTAAAATTAAATTTTTTGATACATCAACATCAACTATTGTTAAATTATGAATAGTAACTAATTCCTGTCCATAATGACCAGACATTTTTTTACCCTTCATAACTCTTTGACCTTGACTACCACCTCTACCAAAAGAAATTGAACCTTGATATCTATGTGGATAGCCTGCACCATGAGATTTTGGACCGCATTTAAAATTTCATCTTTTAATTGCTCCAGTAAAACCATGACCTTTTGAAATAGCTTGTACATCTACATGATCACCAATTTTAAAAGTGTCAACTTTAATTAAATCACCTACATTATATCCATCAACATTTCTAAATTCTTTAATGTGTTTTTTAGGTTCACAATTTGCCTTTTTAAAAATACCTAACTCGCTTTTACTTATGTTTTTTTCACTACAATTTAAGAAACCAACTTTAGTAGAAATATATTTATGTTTTTCTAAATTTTTTGTCTCAAGAACAAAATTTGGTTCTGAATGTATAACTGTTACAGGAATCATTTTTCCATCCTCTAGAAAAGAAGATATCATTCCTATTTTTTTACCTAATATCATTTTCATATTCTTCTCCTAATCTTATAAAGATATCTTAATTTCTACACCAGTAGCTAATGAAAGCGTTTTAAGTTTTTGGATTGACTCTCCAGATGTGTTAGTAATAATTAATAATCTTTTATGAGTTCTTCTTTCAAATTGTTCCATTGATGGTTTGTTTACATGTGGAGACCTACATATAGTAAATATTTCTTTTTTTGTAGGTAAAGGAATAGGACCCTTAACATTTGCTCCTGTGTCTTTTACCGTTTTAATTATTTTTTTAATTGATGAATCTAATAATCTGTGATCATAAGAAAATAATTTTATTTTCAGTTCATTCATTTCAAAAACTCCTTTTTTTATATATAAATTTTAGTTAACAACTTGTATTGGTGTATCATAAAAATGAAATTACACTATGATATTATACTATTAAAATTTAAAAAAACAAAAAATTATTCTTCTCTATTTGAATCAAAAAAATCAAAGTCTTCTTCATCATCAAATGAGGAAGTCTTTATCTCAGGAAGTTCAGATAAATTCTTAATTCCAAAGACATCATAAAAATTCTCTGATACTTTATATAGAAATGGTTTACCTTGTGAATCTGCTCTACCAATTTCTTCTATTAAATTAAGCTCTAAAAGTTTTACAATTTGCTGTGTTGGATCTACTTTTTTAATATCATGGATTTTTGTTCTGGTACATGGTGAGTTATATGCAATAATAGCTAAAGTCTCTATTAGTGAAGCATTTAAAGGATTTTTTATAATATGATTTTTTTCAGGAAATAACTTATTGTGAACATTACTTTTAGTAACCAATAAGTACTTATTACCAAATTTTTTTATTTCTAAACCTCTATCCTCATGCTCAAAACTTGAAATAAGGTCAGTCATTTCATTTTCAAAAGTACTTTCATCAATGTTTAAAATTTCTAATAATTCAACATGTTCTATTCCTTTTTTACCTCTAATAAAAAGAATAGCTTCTATTAATGGCTTGATATTTTTCATTTTATTATCCTAAATCTATTTTTTTAATAATAATGTCAACATCATTATTTATTTCCTGCTCTAAACTAATATTACCATTTCTTACTAAAACAAGTAAGGCAACAAAAGTAACAGCTAAATACTGTTTAGATATTTTAGAGCTTGAGAAAGAAGAAAGCAATTCAAATAAAGAAATTTTATCTGAACCAAAATTTTTCAGAATATTTATTGTTTCATTTGTTACATCTTCGATTGATAATTCAGAAATATTAATATTGATTATATCATTTTCATTTTTGCGTAATTTCTTAAATATATTTCTCATTGATTTTAATAAAATGTTAGGCGAAATACTTTCTGGCATTTCTTCATGTACAATATCCTCTAATTCGAGAAAATCAACTTCCTTAGTGTGCATTTTCTCTCTCTCGGCCATTCTATTAAGAAGATTAGGAACTAATTCTCTGAATTGTTTGTAAAGTAAAATTCTTTGAATGAATTTGTCATCTTCCATTTCGTTTTCTAATTTTTCATGATTTGAAGTCATCCCTAAAATTTTCTTTGATTTTAACTCAAAAAAATAAGTGATCATAGAAAGGTATTCTGTAATATCATCTATTTTCATATCATGTAAATGTTTTTGAACATAATTAACATATGAGACAGAAATATAAAGCAAATCAATATTTAATATATCAAACTTTTTTTCTTTAATCAAACTAAAAAGAAGATCAACTGGACCAGTAAAATCTCCGATATTTAGCAATAAATTATCAAAGTTACTTAAATTTTTAATTTGAGACATTAATTAGCCTTTTCTTCTCTTCTTTTTTTAAGAATTAAATATTCCTTTTCAATGGTCTCTCTAATTCTTTCTGCTAGAACTTCCTTATTTTTTCCAGCATATTCTGTATGTTTAATTGGTTTTAAAAAAGAGACATCAATTTCTTTATAGCCATATCTTCTTTTTTCATTTTTAGTCATAACACCTAGAGTACCATATAAGGCAACAGGAACTATAGTAGTTAAGTTATTAATCGCAGGAGCTAAGCCAGCACTTTTAATTTCACCAATAATATCTGCATCCTCAATTCTTTTCCCTTCTAAGAAAACAACCATTGATTCTTTTTTAATCAATTCTTCTTCTTTTAATAAAATCTTTATAATTTCTCTTGGGTTTTTTCTATCTAAAAATAAACAATCAATTAGTACTGCCGCTCCATAAGCTAGCTTATTTTCAGTCATTTCTTTTTTAGCAACAAAATGATAGTAAGGGAAACCTTCATTTTCATATAATAATTTAATAAAAATAAGGGGATCGATGTTCGATTTATGATTTGGAATATACATTACAGGTCTTTTAGGAACATTTTCAAAGCCCGTAACATTTATTTTTATATTGAATAAAAATAAAGCTTTTTTGACTATTTTATATGTTCTAAGAAATCTCTCATCAATTGGATAAAAATCTGGATTATTTTGATAATCTTTTGCTTTTCTGTTACATATTTGAATTGAAATTCATAGTGTAGAAATTACATATGGAAAAGCTAATCAATGTCCTAAATTTCTAAAAAAAAGTTTTAAATTCATATTAATAAAATTCCTATTAAATTACATAAGTAGATTATAATAAATTTTTAATTAATAATACACATTATATAAATAAAGTCCACAGGCATTTGCTTTATGAATTGATGAGCCTTTAGATGGGATCAAAAGTAATTGCTTTATTGAATCTATATCTTTTTTTCCTTCAAGAACTATTAAAGAATAACTAATTATCATTCTTACCATATATCTTAGAAATCCATCTCCATTTATTTTTATTTTTACCTTATCATTAACTTTTGAAACCTTAATTCAATTTATTCTTCTTGTGGTATTTTTCAGAATTGAAGTACTAAAAGATAAAAAATTATGTTTACCTAAAAAGGTATTAAGTATTATTTGAAGTTTATCTATATTTATTTCTCTATTGTATTGTAGTTCTTGATTACACATAAATGGGTTTTTTTTAGAAGTGTTAATTATGTATAAGTATGTTTTGTTTTTAATTGAATATCTAGAATGAAACTTTTCACTTACTATTTTAATTTTCTTTATATATAAATCATCATTTATAAATTTATTCAATATAAAAGCCAATTTTATTGGATCAATTAATAATTTTGAATCAAAATGAAAATATTGATTTAGAGCATGAACACCCTTATCTGTTCTTCCACTACAATAAATTAATATTTTTTCCTTGAATATTTTTGACAAAACTTTTTCTAAGTGATCTTGAATTGTTTTTTCTTTTTTCTGCTTAGATCAACCATAATAGTTTGATCCATCATATGATATGTTAACTAAATATCTCATTAACTATTAATCATTAAACAATCTAATATTCCAAATGGAGTTATTAGAATAGGTTTTCCTTTTACAAAAATTAATGTAATTACAAAACCAAAATAAATTAATACTAATCCAAAAAAAATCAAATCTAATGGTCTAATTGAAAATATTCTATATCTGGTTCTAATGCTTCTAGGATCATAAGCTCTTGCTTCCATTGCATTTGATAATTCATCAGCCTTTCTAAATGCAATAGAAAATAATGGAACTATTAATGAAGCTAAAGATTTAATTTTATCGTAACCATTCCCATTTCTAAAATCTACTCCTCTAGAAGCTTGAGCATTCAAAACTCTATTTGCTTCATCTAATAAAGAAGGAATAAATCTTATTGATAATGAAATAGTCATAGATCATTCACTTATTGGAGCTTTTAAATATCTTAATGGACTTAAAATATCTTCAATTGCATATGTCATTTCAATTGATGAAGTTGTAGAGGTAAGAATTGTTATTACTAAAATCATTGCAAATATTTTTAATGTTACATATGCCATTAATCCTAAAGAAAATGACGATATTGCATATCATTCAGTTGAATATGAGAACATATAAAGCTGTCCTGATTCAATAGCAAATTCATTTATTATTGCTTTACCATTTGAATCAGTTAATGAATTTAATAATCTTTCTATATCATTCACATTTGCAGAATTAATATCTATAACATAAAAACCATTACCAAAAGAATTTAATGATGCATCAGTTCCAACAAGAATACTAATTATTTGTGAACTAAGATTTGATTGGATTGCTCCACCTCAAATATTTCCATGACCAAATCATTTATCATCTAATAATATTAGATTAGAATTATTTGAATTTAGTCAGAAGGGATTTTCAAAAATTGCAAAAGAGCTATTAAAATTAAAAATAGTACCAGGAGTTTTATAGCTGACTCAATTTATTATCGTTAAAAGTAGCGCCATAAATAAAATAGAAATAATAATTTTTCATAATCTTCTGAAAGGTAATTTAGCAGTGAAATATATTACAAATATTAAACTTATAAGTATTAACTGAAATAAAAAACCATAAGGAACAAAAATTAATATTATAAAAAATATTGTAGAAATCATTTTTATAGATGGATTAATTTTATGAATAATTGAATCTTTATAAATATAACTATCTTGAATCATTAAAGTTTCCTTTCAAGCAATTGAATTATACAACTTATTAATTCTTTATCATTAGTAGGTTTTAATTCATATAGTTTTTTAAATTTAGAATTTTTCTTTACTAATTCATCTATTAATTCTATTACTTTAGGTTTTTCCATTTTTGTTTTTGAATATAAAATAGGATTAGTAAAAATATCATAAGGATCACCAGTTAAAAGTATCTTTCCTTTTTCCATCACAGTAACTGTGTCACCATTTAAAAGAACCTGATCCATTGAGTGAGTAATAACAAAAAGTGTTTTTCCATTTTTTTTTAAATTGGAAATTATTTCCATAGTTTCCTGCTCACCTGAAGGATCTAATCCCGCAGTTGGTTCATCAAAAACCAAAATTTCAGGATCAATAGATAATATACCAGCAATTGCTACTCTCCTTTTTTGGCCACCAGATAATCCAAACGGATTTCTTTCCAAGAAAGAATCATCTAACCCCATTTTGTTTAAATATTTTTTACCAATTTCTCTCTCAATTTCATCTAAAGATTTTTCTTTTAAAAAATGATTAACTTTAAAACAGAAATTATTTATTTTTAATTTCAAATTTACGTGATCATTCTTAAAGCTTCATTTTAATATTTTATAGTTTTTCAGAAAAAATTCTTTTCCGACATTTTCCTTAAATTTTTTAGAAAAAGCTATTAAGATAGTGTCAATATTTTCCTTAATCATTACTTTAATGTTTCTTAGATTTATTTGATTATAAAATATTTTTGGAGTGCCTAGTGCTTTTGGACCAAATAAAATATCATTATAAATTGTGTCTTTAAAAAGTTGATATTCAGGGTATTGAAAAACTAAACTAATTTTTCTTCTTAATTCTTTAACTTTTTTTATCTTTCTTTTCTTTGCAAGTATTTCAATATCATCTATTATGATATCTCCAATATTTGATTTTAATAATCCATTTAAATGCAAAACTAATGTAGATTTTCCAGAACCAGAATCTCCAATAATATAATGAATATTCCCTTGAGAAAAATTAGCCGAAAAATCATTAATAGCCTTAATCTCATTAATTGTGTTTTTACCAAAAATCAATGTTAGATTTTTTATTTGAACTATTTTATCATTTGACATATATTTTTCACCAATTCATCTCTATTAAGCGTTCTTTTAATTTTAGAGTTGCTTTTATTTAAACCACAAGCAATTTTTAAAATAAAAGGGAAATCTAAAGAAATCTTTTGTAATTCATTTTCGTTTGTAAAAATTACTTCTGGTCTTCCTTGAGATACAATCCTTCCATTATTTAAAACTATTACTTTATCTGCATTTATAACTTCTTCCATATCATGTGTAATAGAAATAATAGTTTTATTCTTTTTATCTCTTAAAAAGATCATAAGTTCTTTTAGCTCTTTTTTACCTTTTGGATCAAGCATCGAAGTAGACTCATCAAAAATAATAATAGATGGATTTATAGCAAGTATTGAAGCAATCGCAACTCTTTGTTTTTCTCCGCCAGATAGTTTTTGTGATTCCATTGATAATAATTTATCTACTTCAACACTTTTTGCAGCTTTAATAATTGTGTCCTTCATTTTTTCTTGTGGTATTCTTCTATTCTCTAAACCAAAAGCAATATCATCCTCTGCTGTTATTCCAATAAATTGATTATCTGGATTTTGAAAAACTATACCAATATTACTTCTTATAAAGTTAATATTTGATTGATCAATCAAATTATCTTTTAAATATAATTTTCCTTTTAATGGTTTCAAAAGACCAGTTAATATTTTAGAAATTGTTGACTTTCCAGAACCATTGTGACCAATAATACAAATATATTCATTTTCTAATATTGAAAAATTAATATCATTTAAAACCATTAAATCTGGTGTATAACCAAAAGTAATATTTTTAAATTCAACTATAGTTCTTTTTTCTTTATTCATATTAATTTTATGCCTTACTAATAATTATATATTAATTATCTTTATTTATATTTCTTACAATCTTAAAACATCTATTACAAATATTTATTTCTGGTACTAATTCATTAAAAAAATTTCAGCATCTTTCACATTTTTCATTTTCAGTTTTATCAACATTAATATCTTCATTTAAATTAGGATCAATAATTATTTCAGAAACATTTAAATATTTTTTAATAATTTCAATGCTAAACAATCTAGTATCAAAACTTTTTAATGTAATCTTAGCTGAGTTATTTTGATTAATTTTTTTATTTTTTCTTGCTTCTTCTAATTTTGAAAAAATCTTTTCTTTAAATTCAAAAAATAAATCTCATTTCTTATCATCTATTTTTAAATCAACATTAGGAAAATCAATTTTTTTGACTATCATTTCTAAATGAACACTTTTTTTCTTATCATCTAAATTAAAATATTCATAAGCTTCATCAGTTGTATGAGGTATTATTGGTGAAAGAATTGTTAAAAATGATTTTAATATAAAAAATAATACTGTTTGAATTGATCTCCTTGATAAGTTGTTTTCCTCATCGCAATATAATGAATCTTTTATAAATTCAAAGTATCATGTTGATAATTCTAAAATCATTTTATTAATAGTCTTAATAATATTTTTAAAATCATAATTTAGGTAATATGAGTGAACTTCTTCAAGCATTATATTAATTTTGTAAATAACTAATTTATCTGCATCAGAAAAATCAAAACTGAAATTCTTTTCTGAAAAGTTATTTAAATTTCCCAAAATAAATTTAAAAATTGTGTTTCTAATCCTTCTATATATTTCACTTGATTGATCTAGAATATCATTTGATATTCTAACATCATCTGAATAGTCAATTGAAGCACATCAAATTCTAAAAACATCAGAACCATATTTTTTTAATATTTCGTCTGGTTTGATAACGTTACCTAAAGATTTCGACATCTTTCTTCCTTTTGAATCAAGTACAAAACCATGTGATAAAAGTTCTTTATATGGTGCAAAATTATTATATGAAACACTTGTGGTAAGTGAAGAATTAAATCAACCCCTAAATTGATCTTTACCTTCAAAATATAAATCAGCTGGAATTTTCAAATTAGTAATAACTGTATGAGAAGTGCCAGAATCAAATCAAACATCCATTATATCCTTTTCTTTAAAATATTTCTTATTTT
This sequence comes from Mycoplasmoidaceae bacterium, assembly GCA_051649265.1. Lineage (GTDB taxonomy): Bacteria > Bacillota_I > Bacilli_A > Mycoplasmatales > Mycoplasmoidaceae > CAMREV01. Next base: position 4,124 of record JBOFGT010000102.1, on the reverse strand, counting down.
TATATTTTTGGGTAAGAAAATATTCAACATCTTTTGAAAATCAAGAATCAGTTCCTTCTATTTCAAATATTTTCAAAATATTCGCTTGCAATTCAATATCAATTATAGGTTGTTCTTTCTCATCATAAATAATGGGAATTGGAACACCTCAATATCTTTGTCTACTAATACATCATTCTTGTCTATTTTCAATCATCTCTTTAATTTTTTGAATTATTAATGGTCCTTGTTTTGAAGTAACTTCATTTAAAGAATTTGATAAATTATTTTTAATTTTAGAAATATTCACAAATCATTGATTAGTAGCTCTATAAATTACAGGCTTCTTTGTTCTTCAATCATGTGCAACAGAATGGGTAATTTTTTTATATTGAATTAATGAATTATTATTTTTTAATTTATCAATAATTATTTGATTAGCTTCCATATAAAATTTTCCTAATAATTCTTCATCTTCACATTCACTAGTGAACTTTCCGAAAGAATCTATTGGACAGTAAACATTTATTCCATATTTTTTACAAGCTAAATAATCATCATTACCAAATCCAGGTGCGTTATGAACTAAACCAGTATTATCAGATAAAACATAATTAGCTAATATTATTTTATAAATTTTTTGAGGATATAAAGGGTGAACATATTCATCATTTTCCAAATCCTTACCTTTAAATTCTTTAAGAACTTTTTCAAACTTAATTTTTAACTTGTCTAATAAATCTTTAAAATTTTTTTTAATTAAAATAATGTTTCCAATTTCTGTTTTAACTTTTAAATAGTCAAAGTCAGGATGAATTGCAATAGCTAAGTTTGAAGGAATAGTCCATGGTGTTGTAGTTCAAATAAGTAATTTATCATCTTTCTCCAAGATTTTAGAATCATGAATTTTGAATGTTAGGTAAATACTATCTGATTGGGCATCTGCATACTCAACCTCTGCTTCAGCTAAAGCAGTCTGGCTAGATCAAGATCAATAAATAGGTTTTAAGTCCTTATAAATTAATCCATCATTTAACATTTTAAAAAATATTTTAATTTGATTAGACTCAAAATCATTATCAAATGTTCTATAAATTTTATCAAATTTAGTAAAAAGCCCCAAAGACAAAAATTGTGATTTTTGCTTTTCAATTCAATAAGTAGCAAATTCCTTACATTTAATTCTTTTTTCTACAATAGAGAAATCATTTATTTTATTTTTTTTTTGCAAAGCAATTTCAATAGGCATACCATGAGTATCTCAACCACCAATATAGGGACAATAAAAACCTGTTCCATTTTTATAACGAATAATAAAATCTTTTAAAATCTTATTTAAACCGTGACCAATATGGATATCACCATTTGCATAAGGTGGGCCATCATGTAAAATAAAAAATTCATTATTTTTATTTTTTTCATTAATTAATTTTTCTAATTCTAAATCAATTCATTTTTTTTGAAAAATGGGCTCTTTTATATTAAGATTAGCTTTCATTTCAAAACTAGTAGAGGGCATTCTTAATGTTGTTTTATAATTCATTTATTTTCAACCTTTTTTAAGCAATCTTTATTAATTATAAACCTTGTTTATTGAAAAAAATATATATATTAAATTATAATTATTATTAATATGGAAACAAGAAAAGCAATTTATAATTTTATTTTAAACTCTGAAGAATATCAAAAATACAATAATAGAAGAAGAATGGTTTCTATTTCCTCGTCAATTATATTTTTAATTGGCTTTATAGTTCTTTTTTTTATGATGATACAGACATCGAAAAGCGATGATTTTCTAATTGCTGGTGTTTTAATTATTTTTTTTAACATTCTATATATTTTTATTTCTATAATAATTTTTCTAAAAATGTTAAAAAAGAATATTTATAAACAAATAAATGATGATATTGACAAATGAATAAAAAAAGAAAATCCTAATATTAAAATTGATGATGAAAAATTTAAAGAAGCTAGGATCACCACAAAAATTAAGAAATATAATTATAAAAAAACAAATTTATCAATAATGTCTGATGATATTAGTCAAAAAATAAAAGAATTAATAATTTCCTTATAGGTTTTTCATTAATTCTTTTATCTCTCTTTTAAATTGAAGGAAATTTTCATCTGCTTTTTCTAATGTACTTCCATACATATTGAAATATGCTTTAAATTTTGGTTCTGTTCCTGATCTTCTAAATCTAACACTATTATCATTTTCAAAAATTCATTCTAAACAATCACCTTCATTATTTCATCTACTTTCTAAAAGTTTTATTCCACCAATTTCATCAATTTCTGTTGATTTAAATGAATTCATAATTGATTCTGACTTTTCAACTCAATTTAAGTCATCAATTAAGAATGAAATAGTTTCTCCCCTTCAATAACCATATTTAGGATAAATTTCATTTTCTAACAGTTCTTGAAGATTAATATTTTGCTTTCTATAAAAATCAAATATTTCTAATATTAATGCAGAAGCTTGGTATGAGTCTTTATCTCTATTTATTGTTGAATTAAGTGATCCAATGGCTTCTTCAAAAGCAACAACTAAATCCATATCTTTGTGTTTATCTTCAATTACTGAAGATAAACATTTAAAACCAGTTCCAGTTCTAAAAACTTTACATCCATAATCAGCAGCTATTCTATCTATCAAACTTGTTGAAACAAATGTTGAAACTATAAAAGGTGTCTTTTTATATTCCTTATTTTTTAGACAATAATAAGTAAAAATTATTCCCATTTCATTTCCAGAAATATATTTGAAAGATCCTTCTTTAGTTTTTATAGCAATAGCAAGTCTATCAGCATCAGGATCAACAGCAAGCATTATATCTGAATTATAAGTTTTAGCATATTTCAATGAAAGTTCAAATGAACTTTGATCCTCTGGGTTACTATTTGGAGAATTTGTAAAGTTGCAGTCAGGATAACATTGTTCTTTAACTTTAATTACTTTTGTATAACCTAAAGTATAAAGAAAGTGTGGTAAATCATCTGAAGCTGTTCCATGATGTGAAGTAAATATTATTGGAAAATTTTTTGTATCAATTGTGTTAGTTTTAATCAAACAAGATTTTGCTTGATTAAAATACTCTAAAATACTTATATCATCAACTTCACTTATTAATTCATAATTTGGCGAATAACTAATATCTAATATTTTATTATTAGCAGGCATTTTTTTAATAATTGATTCTGCATCATCATTTAATATCTGACCACCAGTTTCTTTATAAACTTTAAAGCCATTATAATCTTTAGGATTATGGCTTGCAGTTATTATTATCCCACCATCTAATTTTAAATGGGAAATTAAAAATGATATTATTGGTGTAGCTTTTAATAAATTATCTTTAATAAGTAAAACTTTTATGCCAAATGAAGATAAAACATTGGCACATACAATAGTAAATTCATCTGAATAAAGTCTATTATCATGCCCAATTATAATTTTGGGTTTTTTAAATTTTTTTAATATATGTTTAGCATAGCCAATTGCAATTTGTTCATATGTGAAAGTATTAAACCTTCTAGTTCCAGCTCCTATTTTTTGTCTAATACCTGCAGTTCCAAATAATGTTTTTTTATCAGAAAAGTACAAGTTTATTTCTTCTTTTGAAAGTTTCTTCATTTCCTTTTTTAATTCTTTAGAAACTCGATCACTATCTAATCAATCATTAAAAATTTTATTCATTCGTTAAATCCTTTTTTATAAATGGAGACAATATTAATTCAGATATTTTGTATTGTTTATATTCTTTATTTTTTGTGAAGATATAAATTCATCCATCATTATAAAAAAATTCTGTAATGAATTGTAAGCAAATTCCACATGGGTGAATAAATTTATCAACATTTGTTAATATGTAAATGTTTTTTACAAATTTATTACCATTAGAAATGCAAGCAGATATTGCACTTCTTTCAGCACAAATAGTTGCACCAAAAGAGGCATTTTCAATATTAACTCCTTTATAAAATTTTCCATCTTCGCCTTCAACAATCGCTGCAACTGGAAAATTTGAATATGGACTATAAGAATTATTTAATAGATTATCTAAGTCATTAAAAATTTTTTCAATTCCCATTATCTTGCTTCTCCTAAAACCATTTTTTCTTTTTTTACTTTTTTA
>JBOFGT010000101.1:0-26549 GCA_051649265.1 Mycoplasmoidaceae bacterium | reverse complement strand
TAAACATAACTAGTTACTTTTGCATATTTAATTAGTATTTTAACAAAATCTTGTGTTTCTTCAAAATTTTCAAAATTAAAAGATTTATTAAAAATATTTTTGTATTTTTCAACATTTTTATCATTATTAATTGCATCTTTAAATCCATTATAAATTGCTAGTCCATTATCTCTTGTTTTTGAAAAAAGATAATGTTCTGAATGGAAAACTGATATCATGTGTCTATATCATTCAGATAAATCGCCATATAGTTTTAATTCTTTTATCTTTGATTCAACATGACTTATGTAGGATTGGGATAAAGCTGCCATTTCTTCATGAGCATAGAAAAAGATATAACTTTTAATTAAATCAGATGATTTTAATTTTTTGCCAGTAGTATTTACAGTTTCAAATATTTTACTTGGTTGATCTTTTTCAGCAAATATTTTAATTAGTGCAACCAAAGTATGTGAAAATGATTTAAGAACATCTTTTTCAAAATAATGAATAATATCTTCTAATTCATTATATTTTAAGCCCTTTATTTTATTTAAAAAATAATTTGTTATTGCTACAAAATTACAATAAATATTTGATGATTTTCATTTTTCATTACTTTCTATTTCTACTTTTAGATTTTCATTTCAGAAACATAATTTTTCAAGCAAGTCATCATTTTCAATGCTAGTTAATTTTATCTTTGTTTTATCTCTTGTATTTTGAGAAGTTATTTTTTCAACACTATAAATTAAGTCATCATATTTACATTTTAGTTTTGAGTCATTGTTTTTATTAGAATCATATTTGTTTTTTAATATTCTTCTTATCGATGCAAAAATAATTATTGTAGAAGTTATTCTTTGTTGACCATCTACAACCATTAAGATATCACTATCCTTTTTTAGGTCATCATAAACAATAATATTACCTACATAATATTTTGCATCGTCTCTATCATAATTTTTTTCTTTATGTCTTTTAAAATTTTCATAAATATCTTCAAAAAACTTTTTAACATCTTTTTCGTTTCAATCATAGCTTCTTTGATAAATGGGTATTTTAAAACCTTTTTTATTAGCTATTAATTCATACAAATTATCTGATTCTAATCTTGCCATAATTCTCCTAAAATCTTTTTTTTCAGTATAACAGATAAAATTTTAAAAATAGCAATTTATATAATAGGAAATTTAATAAATAAGATCTATAGAAACATAGATAACTAAAAAATAAAATTATGTTATAATTCTTACATATATTTTTTAAAAGGAATGTTGTGGAAAAAACAGAAAATATAAATAATTATGTAAGTGAAGAGCATATAAAAATGGGACAAGAACAAAAAGAGGAGCAAATCTTTATTGGAGATCATAAATTAAAAGAATATTATGATTATTCTAAAAAAAGTGTCAGAAATCAAATTATTTGTCTTGTGTTATTCTTTTTAATAATTCCTTTGTTTGTATTGATTATATTAGATATAATCTGAGCAATAAAATCAATAATAGTTCATTTAGATGACACTGATATATCTGATTCTGCTTCTGTTATGGGGATTTTGTGTTTACTTTTAATACCTTCATTTATTTGTGGTTTAATTCTAAATGCAAAAATAAAAAATAAATATCCTACTATAGATATTAAAAAATAAAAAATTTAATTAAGGTTTATATTTAATAATCTTAATTAAATTTTTTAAATGTGGCTTTAAACTTGATATTTAAAGTGCTAATACAATATCACCTAAATCTAATTTTAATTCTTTATTAGTATTATAAATTGATTTAAGTTTTATTGTAAATATTGGTCCTTTTATCATACTTCCTTTTGAAGGAAATCCTAATGTCTTAATTGTTATTGAATTTTGATTTTCTTTTCAACTTTCTATTGCTTCAATACCATTTATGATAACCCCATCTTCTGTTTTAAATTTAATTCGATCTCTTAAAAAATCACTAATAAATTCACTCATTACTCAACTGTTTACAATTTCTTCTTGATCTTCTCTATTTTGCGCATTTTGTAACATCAGTTTTGTTAATTCTTTTAATTGATCTATTAAACCAATTTCATCGATTATTGATAACATATATTCTTGCTCCTATTGCTAAATCTTATCATAGTTAATGCAAATGTTTTTGTTAACAACATATTTGATAAACTAAATTCTAATTTTTATTTATATTCCTATTATTTCTCCACCACCAAGACATATATCATCTTTGTATAAAACAACATATTGTCCTATAGATATTGATTTAACTTCTTCATCAATATTAATTAATAATTTATCATTATCAAAAGCAAAATTAGCATTATGAAGCTTTCCACAATGTCGATACCTTATCTTTACATTATTATCAGTAGGTATTTTATTTATTCAATTAAAATTACTTAATATACATTTATTAGTATATAAATATTTATCTTCATCAGAACTTGATGAAACATAAATAATATTTTTATCTAAATCCTTTTTACATACAAAGTATTTATCTAAATTACCTGCTAAACCTAAACCTTTTCTTTGTCCAATTGTAAAATAATGTAATCCATCATGTTTACCAACAACTTCTTTAGTTGAAATATCAATAATATCACCAGGTTTTTTTTCAATATAGTTATCAATGAATTCTTTAAAATTCCTTTTACCAATAAAACATATACCTGTTGAATCTTTTTTATCTCATGAAGGTATTTTATAAAATTCAGCAATTTTTCTTACTTCTTGCTTTGTAATATTTCCTAAAGGAAAAATAACATTTTTTAATTGATCTTGATTAAGTTGACAAAGAAAATATGTCTGATCTTTTTTTTCATCCTTAGCCATTTTTAAATCAATTGATAAATCAAAATTAATAGTCTTGTTTGCATAATGACCAGTTGCAAAATAGTCACAATCAAAGTTATTAAAAATGTAATTTCTAAATGCTTCAAATTTAATATTTTTATTACATAAAATATCTGGATTAGGTGTTTTACCTAATGAATATTTTTTAATAAAATCTTCAAAAACATTATCTCAATATTCTCTAACAAAGTTAACCTTATGTACTTTGATATCTAAATACTCAGCAATTTTTAATACATCTTCATAATCTTTTTTAGATTCACAACCATCATTTGAAGATTTTAAATTTTTCTCACCATTCAAGTATGAGTCTCAATTTTGCATGTAAACACCCAAAACATCATAACCAGCTTTTTTTAAAATAAATGCACTAACAGCAGAATCAACTCCGCCAGATAAACCAACAACAATTTTTTTATTATTCATATTGATATTATAGTAAATTAAAATAAAAATTATTAGAATTTTTAAATTCTAATAATTTTCTTTTACATAACATAAATCTAATGCTTTTAAAATTGCTCCAATAATGAAATTAAAGGGTTTGTTATAATGTGGTAAAAAGAACACATCAGTAGTTAGGATATCAACAATTGACATATTTTTTTGAATACATAATGCTAACAAGTTAATTGTTTCCATATGTGTGTCACATGAATCCTTACTTGAAGTTGAATGAATTTGAGCACCTAGTAGTCTTAATGTGGTATCTTCATATATTAATTTTATTGTTACTTTATTAAACTCATTCATAAATTCAGGTCTATCATTATCAACTCATTCTACAGACTTATAATTAATTCCCAAATCTTTACATCTTTGTTCATTAATACCAGTACTTGATAAGTTTTCTCCAAAAATATGAATTGCATTTGTACCAACAACACTTCTAAGTTTCGCTATTTCAACACCATTAATATGACATGCCGAAACAACTCCGCCCTTAACAGCATTAGTTGCTAAAGCAATATTTTCAAATGTTTTAGAAGCTGTGTTAAAAATAGCAGCAGAATCACCAATTACATAAACATTATCAATAGATGATCTCATGTGTTCATCAACTATAATAGCTCCATTTTCGATTTTATTTGCTTTTGATAATAGTTTTGTGTTTGGTCTAGCACCAACAGAAATAATTACTAAATCAGCACTAATCGAACCTAAATTAGTTATAACTTTTGTTACAAAGCCTTCACTATTCTTTTCAAAACCTTTTACACCAGCCCCAAGATGGAGACTAACACCATTTTTATTTAATGCATTTTCAAGTTTGTAACATAATTCATCATCAAAATAATTTGGAACAACTCTTTCTTTTGCATCAATTAATGATACTTTTTTATTTTTTAAAGTAAATGATTCTGCTAATTCAACACCAATATAACCAGCACCAATTATTGCTACTGATTTTATTGCTTCATCATTTGCTTTTTCAATTATTTTTAATGCATGAAGATATGTCTTACATAGAAAGATATTTTTTGCATCTACATTTGGCACTTTTAATTCAATTGGTCATGAACCTGCTGCATAAATTAATTTATCATAACTTTCAACATGTTCTTTTCTTTCATTTTCTTCATCATTTAAATTAACGTATGTAACCGTTTGAGCATCTGTGTCTATTTTAACTACTTCATGCTTCATTAATACATTAGCACCCATTTTTTTCAATTCTTTAGAGCTTGAATAAAATAAGTCATCTACATCTTTTACAACAGAAGAAACACTTAAAGCAATTCCACATCCCAAAAATGATATATTATCACTTTTATATATTGCTGTTATTTATAAACCACTATTTTGTTTTAGTAAAGTTCTTAATGCAGAAGTTCCTGCATGATTAATTCCTATTATTATTATTTTCATTTTTTAAACCTTTTCCCCTATTGTTATTTTACTATTTGCTTCTAATATTGCAAATATTGACCCAACAATTAGAACAGAAGTTATTGCAGCTAACCCTCAAAATAACATTCATTTTTTCTTTTTATTAGGTTTTTTTTGAGATAATTCTGTTTTAATTTTAGTTGATTCCATTACATTGTCCTTGCGAAATTATAAAGAGTTTTTAACATTACAGCTTGGCCTTTATCTCCAGAATCTGCTGTTGCAGCTACATCAAGATGAATGTATGGTAGACCATTTGTAAATTCTACTAAGAAGCATGCTGCTCTTGAAGAACCTGCTCTTGGGTTGCTCACTGAGTTCTTAATATCTGCAAAATCTGAATCAAGCATTTTTCTAAAATCATTGTGAAGCGGAAGTCTTCAAACATATTCGCCTGATTTATCAGCTGCATTTTTAAATGCAATTCAATCTTCTTCCTTTGTAGTTCAAACACCACTATATGTGTCACCAAGTGAGTAAATCATTGCTCCTGTTAAAGTAGCAATATCAACTAGTTTAGTTGCTTTTAAATCTTTTGCAGCGTAGTATAATGCATCTGCTAGTACAAGTCTACCTTCTGCATCTGTATTATCTATTTCAACTGTTTTTTTATTATAAGCAGTAAGAATATCATCTGGTCTTATTGCTGTTGGACTTACTAAGTTTTCAGTTAGTGGAGCAACAACTGATACATTAGTTTTAATTCCATTTTTAACTAATGCATATAGTGTTGTACAAACGATAGCAGCTCCAGACATATCATATTTCATTTGTCTCATGAAATTACCGGTTTTAATATTCATACCACCTGAATCATATGTGATACCTTTTCCAACGTATGCAAATTTTTCTTTTGAAGATGATCCTTTATATTCAATTACTAATAATCTAGGTTCAATAATGCTACCAGCATTAACACCAAGTAAAAGACCCATTCCTTTTGCTTTAATATCTTTTTTTGTTAAAACTTTTATAGTAACTTTTTTTTCAAAAGGTTTAAATAGTTTTTTAATTTCATCAACAAAACTTAACGGATTAATTATTAAGCTTGGTGCATCTTGAAGATATCTACATTTAGTTTGTGCCTCTGCTAAAACTATTGAATTTCTTACACAATCTTCAAATCCTTTAGGAACTATTATATTATGTGAAAATTTTTCTGGTTTCGTTGTTTTCATTGAAAATGGTGTTTCAGTGAAAAATGAACCTCAAGTTACAAGAGGGTTGATTACTGAACATCTTTTAGTATTATCAGATTTTAATTTCAAAAAAGACTCAAGATCAATATTTATTCCTAATTTTTGCTTTGAAAAAAAAGCTTTCAAAGCTCAAGCAAAATTAGGAGCATCTACTTCTTTAAAATCTTTAGGAAAAATAATGTAAATATCATTTTTATCCTCAAAAGTTTCAAATAATTTTTTATTCTTTTTATTTATAGAGCTTTTTAAGTCAATAGCAATTAATGTTTTTTCATATTTATTTTTTTTATTTATTTCCATTTTTATTCCATCCAAGTAATATTTTGTATTAGTATATTTAAAAAAAATTAAATAATACTTTATATTATTATAAGTTAATAATTTTTTAATGAATTACAAAAAATATTAATTTTTTCATTGAATTCTTTAAGTGTAGAATAATTTTCTAAAATATAATCTGGAGAAAAATTTTTAGGTGTAACTAATAGTTTACTAATATGATTTTTATTTATTGCATTATTATTTCTTTTTATAAGAATTACTTTATCAAATAATTCTTTAAAAAATAATTCATTGTTTAAATATATTGCCAATTCAAAAATTAACCTATCACCATCAATAGATTTTATTCATTTAAAAATTTCCTTAGAAGTAAAATTAGTTAATTTTTTTAAAGCCTCATTATCACTAACAACTAGTCTATTCAATTCAACACGATTAACTTCAGTGGATGTTACGTATTTTTGACCAAAAGTATTTAATATAAATTCATAGCCTATTTCATTTTTTTTATATATTTTATGAATAAAATCATCTGCTTTATATATTTCTCAATTATAGTTTTTCATAAAATTTAAGAAAGTTGATTTTCCACTATTTCTTTTACCAGTTACACAAATTCTCATTAATTTTTAATTCCTTGACAATTTAAACAAAGATATGTTCCTCTTCCATTAACTTTAGTTTTTATTATTTTTGTTTTACAATTTTTGCATTCGCTATCTTTCTTTGTATGAACATTTAAAAATTTTTGAAACTCTCCTTTTGTTTCTTTTTTATACATGTAAGTTGAAATTGTTGTTCCTTTATTATCAATTGCTTTTTTAATAATCTTTTTTGAATTTAGTGCAATATTTCTAAAATCTTCATCTGATAATTTATTGCATTTACTTTCTGGATGAATTTTTGATGCAAATAAAATCTCATCAGCATATATATTACCAATACCTGAAACATTGCTTTGATCTAATAATGCTGTTTTAATAAATTTATTTGATTTATAAATATTTTTTTTGAGATACTTTCAATCAAAGTTTTTTTGTAATGGATCTAATCCTAATTTTGATAACTCTTTTGAATCTTTATAATTATCTTCTTGAAAAATATGAAAGGTTCCAAATCTTCTTGTATCATGATATCTCATCTCTTTTTTTCCAAAGCTTATTCTTAATAAAGTATGTTTTTCATCATATTTAGTATCTAAATCTTGAAAAAAAATCTTTCCTTCCATTCTTAAATGAACTACAAAAACTTTTTTATTTGATAAATGAAAAATTAAATATTTACCAATACGATCAATATTAATTATCTTCTCATTTATTATAAAATTTTTAAATTCATTAGGAGTGCAGTTTTTAAATAATTTATCCATATAAAAAGTTACATCTTTAATTTTTTTATTTAAAATATCCTCATCTAATAAAGAATCTATTAAGGTTTGGACTTCTGGCATTTCTGGCATATTATTCTCCTAAGTATCTATCAAAACCATTAAGTTTATATTTTCCAATTATTTTTTTTAATTCATAATAATTAATATTATTCATTTTAAAATATTCAATATTTCTATCATTAAAATAATTTGTTTTAATTGTTGCTAAATCTCTAAACTTAAAAGCATTTTCCTTGTTTTGAGTTAGCCTTTCTTGTATTGCTTTGCTTTTAATTTTATCTATATTATTGTAAATTCCATCAATATTATTAAATTCAAGTAATAATTTTATTGCTGTCTTTTTTCCAATTCCTTTAACACCAATAAAATTATCAGAAGAATCACCAGCTATTCCCTTAAAATCAGGTATTTGTTTTGGCATTAAACCTTCATTTAAATTTTCAAAATTATCTAATGAATTTATTAAAGTTTCTGAAATTCCTTTTTTGAATAAAATGACATTAATATTTTCATCTACTAATTGCAAGATATCTTTATCTGAAGTATAAACATCAACTTTTATATTATTTTTAGATAGAAATTTTGCTGCTGAACCAACAACATCATCAGCTTCTATTCCCGAAACACACTCAAATTGAAAACCAAACAATTTAGATATTTCATGAATTAATGGGATTTGGTCAATTAACTCTTGTGGTGTTCTCTTTCGATTTTTTTTATAATCATCAAAAATATCATCTCTAAATGTTTTATCTTTGTGATCATAAGCAATAACACCATAATCATATTTATCTAAATACAATAATTTAAAAAATATTTGTAACATTAATTTAAGTGCATTTAAGGGTTTTAAATTATGAGCCTTATAAAACTCTAATTGTTTGTATGTAGCATAATATGCTCTATACAATAATGAATTTCCATCAATTACTATTGCCTTTTTATTCATTTTTTATTACCTCTTTGATTTCTACAAGTTGTTTATAACGTGAATCTGATTTAACTACAGCAATTATATAGTTAGATTCAATAAGTTTATCTTTAATTGCTTTATAGTTAAAACAAGATAAAGAATCTGATTTTTCTTCATCATATATTTTAATAAATGCCATTTCTTTATTATATTTAGTCATTTTTATTTCCACTTTTTGAATTTTAAATAATATTGTATAAAAATTAACATTATCTTCATTTATAATATCTGCTATTGTATCTAGCTCTTTATCTTTATAACTGCTTCTTATTTCAAAAAATTTATTACTTTTTTCTTTTAAAAAATTAAAACCTATTAAATTAAATTGGTTGTTTGAAAAATATTCTTTGTCCTCTTCTGTTTCTTCATTAATCACTCAATTTGGTTTGAAAAAATAATTTCCATTTTCATCTAAATTTTTAGAAAATTCAATTGCTTCTTTTAAATTATCAATCATAAATTTTTTGGTTTTTCCAAAACAATCAAATGAACCAGAATAGATTAATGTCTCAAGAGATGATTCTCCTATTCCACCATTAAATAAGGAAGTTACACATTGTTCAAAACTATTAAAGTTTTTATTTGATAATTCATTTCTAATATTAATAATTTTATTTGCTGTCTCCGTCCCAATTCCTTTAATGCTTGAAAAACCAAAGTAAATAGTTTTGTTAAAGATAATAAAACTTTTTGAAGATATATTAATATTTGGTTTCTCAATTTTTAAATTCATTCTTAAAGCTTCATTACAATAAAGTCCTATTTTATCCTGACTATTCTCTGATGTTTTAAATAAGACACTCATAAAAAATAATGGAAAGCATGTTTTCAAATAAACCATTCAATAACTTATTAATGCATAAGAAATTGAGTGGCAATGATTAAATCCATAACTAGCAAATTTTTCAATGTAATTGAAAATTTTTTCTGAGACTGATTTTGAGTAATTGTTATTTATAGCAGATTCAATAAATTTACTTTTTATTGCTTCCATTTTTTTGATTTCTTTTTTAGACATAACTTTTCTAAATATATCAGCATCAGCGGCAGAAAAATTGGCTACTCTTTGTGCAATTTGGATTACTTGTTCTTGATAAACAATTATTCCATTAGTAGGTTCTAAAATATCTTTAATTCGATCATCAATATAATTAATTTGTTCTTTTGAAAATCTTCTTTCTATAAATGATGGAATATTTTTTTGTGGACCTGGTCTATAAAGTGCTGATACTAATGAAATATCCTCTAAATTTCTTGGTTTAATTTTTCTTAAAGTACTTCTCATTCCAGGAGATTCTAACTGAAATATTCCAATTGTATTACCTTGTGATATTTCATTGAAAACTTTAGGATCTTCTAAAGAAATACTTTCTAAAGTAATATTCATATCCATATTTTTGTTTATTAATTTTAATACATTAAATATTGTAGTAAGATTACTCAAACCTAATAGATCCATTTTTAATAAACCTAATGATTCTAAGTATTCCATAGAAACTTGAGTTGTGACAAGATTATTTGCACTTAATTGAACAGGGACAACATCAGTTAGCTTTTCTCTAGATAATAATATTCCTGCAGCATGAATACCAACTTGCCTAGGAGCAGAAATTAGTTTACTTGCTGAATCAAATAATTCTTTATAGTCATCATAGAAATTTTTTAATTCTAAATTTTTATTTATAGCTCCATAAATGTCTAGTTCAAAATCAGCTGATATTAATTTACTTATTCTATTTATTATTTTTAAATCTATATCTAAAACTCTACCAACATCCCTAATAGCCATTTTTGCTTTCATTCTTTGAAAGGTAATAATGTGTGCAACATGGTCTTCTCCATATTTATTAAAAATATATTCTATAATTTCTTCTCTTTTTTTATCCATTATATCAATATCAATATCTGGTAATGAATTTCTATTAGGATTTAAGAATCTTTCAAAGATTAAATTGTATCTAATGGGATCAATTTTTGTTATATCTAAAAGAAAAGAAACTAATGATCCAGAAGAAGATCCTCTCCCTGGACCTACTAAAATATCTCTATTTTTAGCTTCGTTAATGAAATCATGAACAATTAAAAAATAATCATTAAAACCCATTGAATTTATTACATTTAATTCATAATTTAATCTATCTCTATATATTTCAATGTCTTTGCTATCTATTTTACCTATTAAAGATTCTTCACATAGTTTTTTTAAATATTGTTCAGATTTGATACTTTCACTTAATGGAAATTTAATAATTTCTGCTTTTTTTATTTCCTTTTTTCATACAACTAAATCTAATAAATTATCATGATTATTTAAATTATTTGATGAATAATTATTAAATTCAAATTCTGTCAAAAGATTTTTATATTCTATTTCATTTGAAAATTCATTTATTTTTTTATCAAATTTTATTGCATTCATGATCTGTAAAGTTTTTTGATCTTCCTTTTTTAAAACTCTTGCTTCATTTATATAAATATCAGTAATTGAATTTGTGTTTCTAGTAAAAAAATAATCAGGATTTATTTCTTTAATTTTTTTTCCATCAAAAATTATTAAAATATCTTTTAAGTAATAATTAATATCAAAATCTTTTTTTTGTAAAATATTTGATGATATTTTTATTAAGTTTTTATATCCTTCATTGCTTGTTGGAAATATTAGTAATTGCTTATTAGAATAAAAAATATCTAATCCTATTATTGGGATTAAATTTTTCTCTATAGCTTTGTTATAAAACTCAATTGAACCATAAAGGTTAGAGTCAGTTAAAAAAACGTGTCTTTGATCATTTTGAACTGCAAAAGAAATTATGTCATCTATTGATAATGTAGACTCTAATAAAGAATAATAAGAATGTGTATTTATATTAATAGACATTCTTATTTAGTTCTTTCCTTTAAGCATTTTTCCATAGTTTTTTTCATTTCTACATCTAAATCCTCATTTTTTAATTTATATCTAATTTCATCAATTGTTAGAGATTCACAATATTTGATTTTATCATCTTCATTATCATAAATATTTATGTCATTTAAGTTAATGATCTTTGTCTCAGAAGCTGTTTTTTTGTCTTCTGTTATTGTTGAATCTTTTTTCTTATTTTTGAATAAATTCATCTAACACTCCATTTAATTTATTATATAAAAATATTTTAAATTATTTAATTTTTATAAATTAATTTTTTTTAGCATATCTTGATTTTTCTGATCTATTATTATTTCTTGTATCTGGTCTTTTTACATAATCTTTATTATTAGAATGAGACATTCTATTTTCATCTCTACTAGAATAAGATCTTTTATTATCATCTCTGCTATTTGAATAATATCTTCTATTTTCATCTTTGCTAGAATAAGATCTTTTATTATCATTTTTATCATTTGAATAAGGTCTTCTATCCCTATTATCTGAGTTGTAATTTCTATTGCCTGAGTAAGATGATTTATTTCCACCTCTCGAATAAGAGCCTGAAGATCTATTTCTGTTATTTCTTGATCTATTTCTTGTAGATCCAGAAGAAAATCTTTCTGAATTTTCAATAACTAATGGAGAAAGTTCCATTGTATCAGGAGTTACATTAAAACATTTAATATTTTTTTCTGTTGTCTTCTGAATATCTGCAATTTTAGCTCTGTCAGTACTTGTGAAGATTGAAAAGGCAATGCCCTTACTTTTTGCTCTTCCTGTTCTTCCAATTCTATGAACATAAGTTTCAGATGAATCAGGTAAATCGTAATTAATTATATGTGAAACATTATCAACATGAATTCCCCTAGAAGCAACATCAGTTGCAACTAAAATTCTGATCTTTCTTTCCTTGAATTCTCTTATTATTCTAGTTCTTTGTCTTTGCTCTTTATCACCATGAATAGATTTTGAAGAAATTTTATTATCATGTAAAAATCTATCAATAGAATCAGCTTCTATTTTTGTTCTAACAAAAATAATTCCTGAATCAATATTGCTTTCATTTATTAATTTTAAAAGTAATTCTCTTTTGTGTCTTTTTTCTACACAATATCCTGTTTGATCAATACTATCAATCGTTGATGATGGAGGTGAAGTAATTATTTTTTCATAATTTGGCTTCATAATTTTATCTACTAATGATTGAATTGCTTTTGGCATAGTAGCTGAGAAAAATAGAGTTTGATGATCTTTTGGTAAAAAACTTATTATTTTTTTAACATCAGTAATAAATCCCATATCAAGCATTAAATCAGCTTCATCTAAAACTATTGTATTAACATTTGATATATTCATATATCTTGATTTAACTAAATCTAAAAGCCTACCTGGAGTGCAAATAGCTACATCAATACCTTCTTTTAACGTCTTAATATTAAATCTTTTTGATTCTCCACCATAGAAGCAAGCATATCTTTGATATAAACCACTTCCATATTTTTTAAAGTTATCAAAAACTTGCATTGCTAATTCTCTAGTTGGAGTTAGAACTAAGTGTTTAATGATTATTTCATCTTCTCTCTTTCTTGGATTTTCAGCTAACATATTAATTATTGGTAATGCAAATGATGCTGTTTTTCCTGTTCCTGTTTGAGCACAACCAAAAATATCTTTACCATTAATGCAAGCTGGAATTACTTTTTGTTGAATTGGAGTTGGTTCTTCATAACCATATTTACTCAAATTTTCCAATATCTTTTTATTTAAATTTAAATCTTTAAATTTCATTATTTTTTCCTTTTTTATTTATGAAAAAAATAACTTTATTTATTTTAAAGCCTTTTTCCATAAATTTTTTTTCATATTCTGTTTTTATATTATCTTTGTTTAATTTTATGTCATTTTCAAGATCATATGTTTTGCTAATTACTGCAAAGTTATTTTCTTTGAGAGTTTCTAATGTAAATAAAAATAAATTAATGTTATCCGTCTTGAATTCAACTAGAGAATTTTCTGAAGTAATTTCCTTATAAATATTTAAATGATTTATATGCGTTAGTCTTCTTTTTGAATGTCTTTTCTTGGGTCAAGGATCTGAAAAATTTAAATAAATTTTATTTATCTCATTTTTATCAAAAACCATGTTTAATTTACTAGCATCTAATAAAATAATTTTAATGTTTTCTAATTTTTCTAAATCTACTTTCTTTGACAATTTAACTAGAATAGATTCCGCTCTATCTATTGCAATAAAATTTATATTGTGATTTTGTGAGGCAATTTCACAAATAAATTTTCCTTTTCCTGAACCTATCTCTATATGAATAGGATTTTCATTATGAAAAATTTCTTTATTTCACTTGCCTTTATAGTTTTCAGAATCTTTTATAAAACTTTTATTGCTATTTAGAATTTCATTTGAATTTTTTATATTTCTTAATCTAGCCATAATTATAACTAAGTTAGTATAGCATAATATAAATTTATAAGTAAAAATAAATATTCTTATTTTAATAAGATGTAATAAGTTTATAATATATAAAAGATATTAGGAAATAATTTGAAATTAAGTGTTTTAGTTCCTTGCTACAATGAAGAAAGATATATAAAAAGATGCATTGACAGTTTATTAAAACAAACAGTTAGGATTGATGAAATTCTAATTTTGAATGATGGATCAACAGATAATACTTTATCAATAATAAAAAAATATGAGTCTGAAAATGATAACATAAAAGTATTAAGTATCGAAAACAAAGGTTTATCTCCAGGTAGAAATACTTTAATAAATAATTGTAATGGCGATTATTTTTATTTTGTTGATGCTGATGATTGAGTTGAAAATAAATGTATCGAAAACTTTAAAAATAAAATTTTAGAAAATGAATATGAATGCATTTTTAGCCCTTGTTATAAAAATAACAAAATATTTAAAACAAATTCTAAAATAAATAAAAAGACAAATAAGGAAAAATATTGCATAAATAATTTAACATATGTTTGGAATATTTTTATTAAAAAAAGTTTTTGATTGGATAACAGAATTTCTTTTAGTGAAGAATACAAAATGTTTGAAGACATTGGTGCTTATGTAAAAATAATGTCAAAATTAAATAATGCAGGTTTTCTTTTGAAAGGAAGTTATCATTGAACAACCGATAAAAATCCAGAAAATAGATTTGTTTTTCAAAAAGATAAATTAGATCAAGCTATTGGACAAATGGAAAAATCATTTATTGATGCATATAATGAATTTAATGGCAATAATCCAAGATATATAAATGATATTTTAGCATTTTTATTATCTATAAATATAAACTATGTTTTGTTTCTATCTGAAGGAATTTCTAAAAAAGAATATGTTAAAAAAATAAAGAAAATAGAAAGAAAAAATGGAAAAGTCAAATTTCCAAAATCCCCATGAAAATTTGTGTTTTTTATTTTATATAAATTATCATTTTAATAAAAAAAAATTTAATTAAATAAATTATAATCAATAAAATGGTTTATTAGGACTATATATGAGTAATTTTGAAAAAGCAGATTCAGTATCTGATAACATTTTTTTTACAAAAAAAAGAGTGACAATTTTATTTATTGCTGCTATTTTTGTTATAGCTTTTTCAACTGTAATTTCAGTTTTTTTATTAGACATAAATCCAGATTCAATAAATAATTTTTTCATCGAAGGTTTCAAACAAGCTGATAATATGTTTTTTTTATGATTGTTTTTAATGTTCTCATTTCCACTTTTTGCATCATTTTGAAGATATCTTGTTCTTTATATAAGACTAAGAAAAGAGAATTGTAAGGCTAAGTGATATGATTGAATATTTCTTGTTTTTATTGGTTCTTTTTTAAATGCAGTTACACCATTTTCAATTGGCAATGAACCTTACACATTATTTTGATTAAAAACAAAGGGTTTAGAGACAAGAAAATCTCTATTGATATTAGCATCAACAGGTATAACTGGCTCTCTTGCACAAATAATAATTACATGACCATCATTTTTTATTGTAAGTGCATCATATGGTGAATTTGGAAATTCACCTCAATGATCATTAGGTTATTGGCTAGCATTTATTGGATTAACATTTGATCTTATTGCTATTTCTTCTTTTTTTGCACTCACATATAGCAGAAGAATTCACTTTACTTTAAATATATTGTATTATTGATTAAGAAAAAAACTAAAAATGAGTTACAAAACAAAAGAAGATATAAGAATAAAATATATACAAAAAGCTGTATTCAAAAAAGAATTTATTGAAGAAATTAAGAATTATAAATTCTATATGTTCGTTTTAACAGGAAATGTTATTTGAAATTTAATAATGTATTCATCAATGTACTTTTCTTTTAAACTTTCTGGATCAGATTATGACATACCTTTTTCAGATTGATATAACTATACAAATATTGCATTCACTGCAAATAATTGAGTTCCGATTCCAGGTGGTGAAGGAACACTTCAAATATTAATTATTACATTTATAAATGGAGTAAATACAAATGTAGATAATATTTTCAAAGAGAATGTAAACAATATAATATTTGTTTGAAGAATTTTTACATTCTATTTATCAGCAACAATAGGTATGATTTGTTTGCCGATTTCTATAAGATTTTTTTATAAGGGCATAAAAAGTAAACTTAAATAAATTGTACTAATTATATATATAAGAATGCATTTAATTATTGTATTTTTTTAAAATTTCATAATAGATATTTGTTATTATATATTTGTATACATATTTTTTAGGAATATATATGACGAGATTAGAAAAAGCAGATTCAATTAACGATAAAAATATATTTTTTACAAAAAAAAGAATAGTAATTCTTTTGATTGCTACTATTTTTCTTATTGCTCTTTCCACTATAATTTCTATTATTTTTTTAAAAATAGATTTTAATTCAATAAAAGAATTTTTTATCGAGGGATTCAAACAAGATAATAATATGTTCTTCTTATGATTATTTTTAATGTTTTCATTTCCTGTTTTTGCATCATTTTGAAAATTTATTATGTTCTATGTTAGGCTGAAAAAAGAAAATTGTAATGTAAAATGATATGATTGAATATTTCTTATTTTTATTAGTGCTTTTTTAAATGCTGTCACACCATTTTCAATTGGTAGTGAACCTTACACGTTATTTTGATTAAAGTCACAAGGTTTAGAAACAAGAAAATCATTAATATTATTAGCATCTACAGGCATTGTTGTCTTCTTAGCACAAGTAATAATAACATGACCATCTTTTTTTGTTGTATGTTCATCATATGGAATTTATGGAAATGTACAAGAATGATCAGTAAGTTTTTGAATAACATTTACTGGTATAACATTTGATCTATTTGCTTTTCTTACTGTTTTTGCACTTACATATAGTAGTAAAGTTCATTTTATTTTAAATAGAGCATATCATTGATTAAGAAAAAAACTAAAAATGAGTTACAAAACAAAGGAAGATATAAAAATAAAATACATACAAAAGGCTGTATTTAAAAAAGAATTTATTGAAGAAATGAAAAAATACAAATATTATGCATTTGTTTTTTTTGGAAATATTATATGAAATATACTAATGTACTCATCAATGTATTTTTCTTTTAAACTTTCAGGAATTAATGAAGAAATTCATTTTTGAGAATGATACAATTATACAAATATTTCTTATACAGCAAATAATTGAGTTCCTATTCCAGGGGCTGAAGGATCTCTTCAAATATTAATTATTGCATTCATAAATGGATTGAATACTAATGTAGATGATGTTTTTAAAGAAAATGTTAATAACATAATATTTGTTTGAAGAATATTTACATTCTATTTATCAGCAATAATAGGTATGATTTGCCTACCTATTTCTATAAGATTATTTTATAAAAATATTCAAAGTAAATTTAAATAGATTTATTTATTTTAAAAATTCTTTTATCTTACTATTTGAAAATAAAATAGTAAGATATCAAAATATAAATAAAACAAATAAAATTGATATTGCAATCGGTATTATGATAAAAAAATTTTCTCACATTCCTGAAGAAGGAATGTATTCACCAGATTCAACACTTAAATTATATCTAACATCATAATAAGAAATCGAATTTGGATTTATATTTGTAATTCTTCCATAAATAGATGTTTGTGTAAAAAACGGTAAACCATATATATATGTTCCATAAACTAGTGGATATAATGAATGATCAATTAATAACTTATTAAGATTAAAAGGTGTTCTTTTTGTTATTTTTAATGTTCAAATTGTGAATATAGTAAAAACAAATGGATTGACTCCATGGTGTCAAGTTGTTTTAATAATATCAAATACTTTTGGATATGATATCATTATTTCATCTATACTTTTGGGAAATATTAATATTCAAAAGACAATCATTACAATAAATATATAAGAAGCAACATGAATTAAATATTTGTTACTTTCAAATAAAACTCTATTACCGAATAATATAAATGAAAGCATAAATAAGAATGTTAAAAAATTAATTTGTATCGTAAAAAAAGACAAAGATCCAAAGAAAAAATTAGAACGAACATTATTAGAATCAAATCTTGTGTCAGTTGTTATCATAGGGATGATTGCTATAATTATAGCAGTAACAGAAACCATAAAGCAAAAAATAGTAAAAATTTTATATAAAAAATGATTACTACATACATAGAACTTTTTGCTTTTATAAATTCCATTCTCCTGCTTACCTTTTTCATTTATATTTTTTAAAAAAGATCTATAATATCCGTTTTTTAAAGAAAAATAAATAATATATGGCAAAAAAAAGTTAACAAATATTCCTAATGAAAAAAACAATATTTTTCTAGCATCTTTACTATCTATATTTTTTATGCAATATATTGAAAGAAAAGAAAACGTTAAATACAAAATAAGAGACAAATAAGATGCACCCCTAAATATTTGAATATCGATAGGAATTATATTTTCTAGTTTATGATCATATTTTAGAAAACTATATCCATATTCACTTCAAGTTGGGATAGTAAGAACAAAAAAAAGAATTCCAAAAATTGCTAAAAAATTTATGATTATTGAATAAATAGTAAGTTTTGTAAATATTTTAAAATCCATATTAATTCCTAAATTATTCTACTAAAAAATCATTTCCTTTTTGATTTCTTTTTTCTTAAGACTATCTCTCTTATCATGTATTTTTTTTCCTTTAGCAAGGCCAATTTCAACTTTTATTTTTTTTCCTGATCAATATATCATTGTAGGAATTAGTGTAAGACCCTCTTTTTTTATTCTAGTGCTTAACTTCAAAATTTCTGATTTGTGTAATAAAAGCTTTCTTTTTCTTAAAGGATCTTGATTGTATCTATTTCCTTGTTCATATGGAGAAATATGCATATTTAAAATTCATACTTCTCCTTTAATAATTGTTACATATGACTCATCTAAACTAAGCTTTTTATTGTATATTGATTTTACTTCAACACCTTTTAGTTCTATACCTGCTTCATATTTATCTATTATAAAATAATTAAAAGATGCTTTCTTATTTTTTAAAATTATTTTCATAATATCTATTTTCCATTAATGACATTTATAATCTCAACATCTATTTTTTTTGAAATAGCATTAGCACCAATAACTTTTACTAAAACTGGTTGTCCAAATGAAAGAACTGTTTTTGTTTTCTCTCCTATATATGTTGCATTTTCTTCATTATATTTAAAAAAATCAGTTATTTTAATGTTTTTGATTCTACATAATCCTTCAATAGAATTTTCTAATTCAATAAATATTCCAAATGAAGTAACATAAGAAATAACTCCTTTAAAATTATCACCAACATGCTTTTCCATATATTCAGCAAATTTTAAAGCATTAACTTCTCTTTCTATTGAAACAGCTTTTTGCTCATTTAATGAAGACAAAGAACAAATATTATCAAGTTGAGATAACAAAATATTTCTATCATTATCACTAAATAAGTGTTTTTCAAAAATAAACATTCTATACAATCGATGAACTATTAGATCAGGATATCTTCTAATCGGAGAAGTGAAGTGAGTATAAAAAGGACTAGCTAAACCAAAATGACCAATATTAGAAGTTAAATATTCAGCTTTAGCCATTACTCTTAATAATAATTTGTTAATTAATTGTGATGAATATGATTCTTCATTTTGTTCAATTCATCTTGCAATAGTATTTGGTTTTATTTCTGTTATTTGACTGTCAGTTTTAAAGTTAAGTTTTTTTGCTTCGATAGCAAAGCTTTTTAATTTGTTTGGATCTGGTTTATCATGTACTCTATAAATAAATGGTATTTTATATTTTTGAAAATTAATTGTAACAGCTTCATTTGCTGCAACCATAAAATTCTCAATCATCATTTGAGCATCGCCTCTTTCATATAATTTTACATCAATTGGTTTTTCTTGATCATCAAGAATTATCTTAGGTTCTTTTATATCAAAATTAATATAGCCTCTTTTTTTAAAGTTGTCTCTTAAAATTTCGTATAATTTAAAAGAAGAATCCAAAACTTGAATTATTTCAGAATTTTCTTTTTTTAAAAGAATTTCTTTATTAAAATATTTATTTACTTCATCATAAGAAAATCTTCTCTTATTAATAAAGATTGAAGGATATAAATCAATTGATTTAAAATTACCATTTGAATCAATTAACATCTCACATGTTAAAGTTAATCTTTCTTGATGTGGATTAAGTGAACAAATATCATTAGATAAATTATGTGGAAGCATTGGAACAACTTTATTTACTAAATAAATAGATGTACCTCTCTTTAATGCCTCAATATCTATTAAAGAATTTGGTGTAACAAAATGAGAAACATCTGCAATGGAAACTCATAATCTATATTCATTGTTTTCTTTTTTAATACATATTGCATCATCTAAATCTTTTGATGTTTCTGGATCAATAGTAATGAATGGTAAATGTGTCAAGTCCTTTCTTTTTTTTCTTTCTTCATCAGAAATATCTTTTGTAATATTATGCGCAAAATCTAAAATTTCTTTTGAAAATTCAGGTTCAATTTTATTTTCAAGAAGGATTGATAAAATGTCTATTCCAACATCGTTTTTATGACCAATTATTCTTATTACTTCTGCAGTTATTAAATCTTCTTTATAATCAATTGCTTTTAAAACTATTTTATGACCATCAACAATTCCACTTAAATTTTGAATAATTATTTTTTTGTTAACTTTTTGATCATTCAAAATAACATTGTATCCATCTTCAGTTTTTACAAATTCACCTACAAATATATCTTTTGCTCTTTTGATTACTTTTGTAACAATACCATTTTTTAAATTATTTTTAGATACTGCGTCAGTTTCCACAAATTGTACAGTGTCTCCATTTAATGCATTCTTAATATTATCTCTATATATAAAAATCTCTTTTGAATTATCATTATTTATTTTAACAAATCCATCTCCATAAGAATTGATTGAGATTTCTCCAGTGTTTTCACTATTTGGAATTATTTTTCCAGAATCATATGGCAAAACTATTTTCCCTGAAATAAGTATTGTAATTTTATTATTTTTTTCTAAATAACGTAATGATTGAAAAATATTTTTTACTTCAATATCTTTATGCTCTTTTTGTATTTTAGTAATTAATATTTTTTTTGAAACTGGTCTATTGTTTTCTTTCTTAATAAATTCAATTATTATTTGATCTAATATATTCATAAATTAATTTATTAAGAATCTATATATAAGTGCAAGAGTTATTAGAACAAAAACCATTATAAATAAAACTATTTGCAAAACTTTTATAAGCCCTCTATCTTTAGTCTTTTTAAAAATTTCAAGATCACTAGCAGCCATTGAGTTTAAACCATTTGATGAACCACTACCAGAAAGTAATAAAGCAATAACTAATGATAGACCTGCCATTACATAAAATATTATTTCAATTGCATTCATAGTTTTACTCCAACTTATTTAATTATATAAAAAAAATAACTTTTAATAGTTATTTTTTTTATATTATAAATTAATTTAGAGCTTTAATTAAATTAGAAATTTTATCTTTAAATTGATCAACAAATTCTTCTTTTGTTTTGCTACTTTGTGAAGGTATTTTAGATCCATCTAAAATAACACTTTCAACAACATTAGAACCCAAAAATCTAAATGTCCCTTCTAAGTTAGAAGGAATTGCAGAGAATGGGTAATATTCAATTGATGAACCTTGTGAAGTAATTAATCCTACTTTTAAATTTTTAAGTAAACCAATACTACCACCCTTACCATTATCATATTTATAACTAAAAGTTTCACCAGCTAGGCAAATTTTATCAATATAATTCTTTAATAATGATGGATAATTAAAGTTAATCATTGATGTAGCAATGACTAATTTATCTATTGATTTTAATTCATTAATCAAATCTTTAGAATTTTGATCAAATCATGTTGATAAATTATTTTCGTTTAAACATAATTGTAGGTAATCTAATTTATTTAAGTCTTTCTCAATTATTGTATCTTGAGGATACTTTTCGATATATTCTTTTTTAAATAAGTCTAAAGCATGACCAGAAATTGAACCTCTTGGTGTTTTAGAACTAATTGAACATCTTATTAATAATATTTTACTCATATTTTTTTCCTTAGCAGACTAATCTGCGATATATGGTATTAAACCAACTATTCTTGCTCTTTTAATCGCAATTGAAACTCTTCTTTGATGAGAAGTGCAATTAAATGATTGCTTTGCAGGAATTATTTTTTTGTTGAAATTAATATAATGCGATAATGTATTCACATCTTTATAATCAACATGCTCAATTCCTTGAGCACAAAATCTACAGAATTTTTTTCTTCTATTAAATTTATTACCTTTAAATTTTGAATTATAAGGTTTATTTTCTCTTTTTTGTTTTGCTTCAGACATTTTATAAATCCTTTCTTTTAATTATCTATTTCATCTAATCAATCAAGATCAATTACTTCATCATATTGTTCTTCATTTGCAATATTATTGTTGTAAATAACACTTGGATCATTATTTTTACTTGGGATTGAATTTGTATTTATATTAAAGTTATTACTTAAATCGTTATTTGAAAAGTTATTTTTAATTTTTTCATTAATATTTTCATTAAAATCATTACTTAAATTATTATTTAAAAAATTATTATCATATGGTTTATTTGTTTTTGGAAAAGCAACATCTGAGTAGTTATTATCATTATAAGAATTTTGATCATTTATTGAATTGTTTTCAAAAAATACCTCAGTATTTTGTTTTTGATTAGAAAATGAATTATATTGGTTGTTTTCAAAATATTGATTATCTTGATTTCTTCTTGGACTACTAACTAATTTAATTAAATCAATTATAATTTCAGTAACATAAACATTTTTTCCATCCTTTGATACATAACTTCTTCTAATTAATTTTCCATCGATGACAACAGAGTCGCCTTTTTTTAAATAAGTGTTAATAAATTTTGCAGGTGTTTGTCATGCAACACAAGGAAAAAAATAAGTTTCATTTTTATTAGTATTATCATTACAAGCAATAGTAACATTTGATACTAGTCTCCCTGATTGTGTTACAAATGGTTGTGGATCAGAAACTAATCTTCCCACAATAAAAATTTTATTCATGTTTGGTCCTTTTTAATATTTTTATTATTTAAATTAAATATCTGATAATTTAACAGGAGTAAAATCTTTTGCTTTACTTTCGTATGATTCTTGATCTTTTTTAATTTTTTCTTGAACAGATTTATATACTTCTGCTCTATATTTTGATTTAGCAACTTTTTTAGGATTAACTGTTGCTTTGTAACCATAATCTTTTTCAAGATTAATAATTAAATGTCTGATTACATTTTTATTTAATAAAAGTAATCTTCTAAATTCAGCTAAAATTAATTTTTCTTCAGTTTCGAAGTTTAAAACATAGTAGTAAGCATTTAACTCGTCATCAATTTGATAAGCTAATTTTTTATGTCCTAAGTCAGTTACATCAACTTTTTTAATTGTTTTTATTAGTTCAAGAACTTCTTTTAAAACCTTTTTAGCTTCAGTATCTTTTAATGAACCCCTAATAACAATCATAGTTTCATATTTTGACATGTTTTTATTTCCCCTTTTTGGATAAAGCCTATACTCGGCAAAGAGTGCATAATTTAAAATAATGCATTTTTATTATACTATTAAAAACACAAATATAAAAAAATCATATTTTTTAAAATTTAATTTATAATAAATTAGTAATTAGGGGTGTAGTTCAATTGGTAGAGCAGTAGACTTCAAATCTATTTGTTGCGGGTTCGAGTCCTGTCACCCCTGCCATTTAATATGTATATAAAAAAACTTTATTTGCTTTTAATCATAAAAGAATAAAGTTTTTTTATATCTGTTTTTAAACATCCAATTGATAATCTATCACCAACAAATATTTTTTGATTGGGTAAAGCCACTTTTGTTTGACCATTTATATCAAGAATTATGATAATATTTCAATTTCTATCTTCATATACATTTTTTCATAATTGTCCTAATTCATTTATTGAAACACCATTTAAATTTTTATTTTCAATAAATAAATGAACTATTGAAAAATCTTTACTTATATCTTCAATATTTGTTGAAGCACTAAAGAAAGATTTAAGTGCTATTTTACTTCCGACTTCTTCTTCTGGTATAACAATGTTGTTTGAATTAATACCAACCGTTTTTAATAATTTTTTATGCAAATCATTTGAAGCTTTTGCAAAAATTTCTTTATTTGAAAGTTCTGGATTATTTGCTCAAGAATAAGCGATAGACATTGATATCTCTAAATTTGAAGTACCTATTAAAATAATATCAATATCACCAAGTGGAATGAAGCTTTCTAATTGTTTTAAATCTACAATTTTAGATTTAATTAAATTGTTATATCCTCTAGAACTTAAATTTGATATTACTTCATCATTTAAATCAGTAATATAAATATCGTTCTTTTTAACTCCCTCATCAACTAGCCTTGTAATGAAACCATTACCAAATTTTCCGTAACCTATTACTAAGTATTTAGTTTTTTGATTTTTTTTTATCACAAACAACCTCTTTTTTAGAACTATTAGAATTATACAACAATTAAAATTTTTTAAGATTTAAAATATTTGTATGTATGATAGATAATAATTTTTAAATTTTATTATTTTTAATTATTATATAATAACAAATGAGATATTATGTGAAGCAAAAATAATAGCAAAATTAGTAATGAAATAAATAAAAGTAAAATTAAAAAAAAAATTGAAAATAAATGAAAATCTTTTTCTCAATTTTTTATTGACCATTTTACAAATTCATTTAAATTATTAATTGCTTACATAACATTTGTGATTCTTGGTGCTTCATTATTATATTTACCTATTTCGCTTCAAACAGACTACATAAAAAGTAATGGTGAAGTATATAACTTCTATGACGCAATATTCATTACATCTTCAGCATTTTCCAATACAGGACTAACTATAACTGATGTGTCAAAAACATTTACCGTTTTTGGACAAATTATTTTATACATTTGGATTCAACTAGGTGGTTTTGGTCTATTATCTGCTTTCTATCTTGTAGGAAAATCATTAAATAAAGTTTTTAATAAAAAAATATTATCTAATTCATGAATTAGTTATGCTGAAAGAGGTGGAACAAAAATATCTAATACTGGTAAAGTTCTATTTTCAATTTTTTTTATTTATATTTTTATTCAAATTATATTTTCAATTATATTTTCAATTATATTTTATAATGTTCAATTCTTTGAAGTAATACCTAATGAAACTGGAATGTGAACCGAATCTACAGTTGCATTATCAATGTATAAAAATGTTCTTTCATCAATTTGAAATGCAATGTTCATTACAGGCTCAGCAATGAATAATGCAGGGTTTGATTTATTTGGATCTACTTCACTCGCACCATTTAGAAATGATATTGGAATTCTAGTTCAATTTTTTACAATGATCCTATTTATTACAGGTGGAATAGGATATGTTGCAGTATATGATATTTGAAAAAAAATTGAATATTTTATTTACAAAAAATTTCCTAGAAAATTTATAGTTTTTTTTAAAATAAATGGTGGTGAATACGGAAATGAAAATCCATCAATTTCTATTTTTTCAAAGATTTGTTTATGAGGAGCATTATTCTTTGGAATTATATCTATTGGAGTAACATTCATGTCAGAATATTTGTTAGTTAATGATAATACTATTCTTGGTATAAACTATGATGCATATTTTAACAAAAATAAATTTAATTCAAATTGAGCTATCATATATAATACTCTTTCAACAAGAAGCGCTGGATTTGCAACAATGGATATGAATATATTAAATGACATATCAAAATGAATTTTTATTTTTTTAATGTTTTTAGGAACTTCACCAACATCAACTGGTGGAGGTATTAGAATAACAACATTTATAGTTTTAATTAAATCAGTTTTATCTAGAATTAGTGGTAGAAATGAAACAACAATATTTAAGAAAAGAGTTTCTAAAACCACAACAATTGATTCAACAAGTATTTTCTCACTTTCTGTTATTACAGTAATATTTATTACAATATTAGTTGGCTTTTTATCAATCGAAAATGAAAGATTAATGGTCTTTGATATAACTGATTTAGCATTTGAAGCTTCTTCAGCATTTGGAACGACAGGACTTACAACAGGGCTTACTTCTAAAATAGGTTATTTATCATATGCGCCATTTATAATATTAATGTTTTTTGGTCAATTAGGGATAATGAATTCAATGCAAATGTTTGCTAGTAGAAACTCTAAAAGAGAATTAACAAAATATTCTGATATAGAAATCAAATTAGGTTAAAATAATTTTTAAAAAATATAAAATATAATATAATTGTTATGTGTGATTTTTATAATATTTAAAAATCATCAATTATATGGCTGCATAGCTCAGCGGTAGAGCAGTTGACTGTTAATCAATTGGTCGTAGGTTCGATCCCTACTGCAGCCGCCATTTTTTATGGCCCGTTGGTGAAGCGACTTAACACACACGCCTT
>JBOFGT010000100.1:0-7530 GCA_051649265.1 Mycoplasmoidaceae bacterium | reverse complement strand
TTGATTTCATACAT
Source organism: Mycoplasmoidaceae bacterium (assembly GCA_051649265.1). GTDB lineage: Bacteria > Bacillota_I > Bacilli_A > Mycoplasmatales > Mycoplasmoidaceae > CAMREV01. Next base: position 7,516 of record JBOFGT010000100.1, on the reverse strand, counting down.
TGAAGTATCATTATCTAATCTTAATTGTTCAACTTTTTCAATTAGTGGTTTAAATTTAGGATTTTCTTCTGGAAGTAAATTAATTTCTTCATTAATTTCAAACAAATTATTATTAATATCTACTACAAAATTATTAACTTCTTCTCTCAATTGATTAATTTCTTCTGAATTACTTTCAGCAAATAAGTGAACTTCATTGATTATTTCAGTCATTTCAGTATATAGAGATGAAATTTTTTCTTCAATTTCAGAAGATATTTTAGCCACTTTAGTGTCAATATCAGCTATAATTTTTTCTTCACTACTATTAATTTCTTTTAATAAATCATTATTTATTAAATCAATTTTTTCATGAATTTTTTCTTTTTCTTCAGTTAATTTATTTATAATTTGCTTATTTTCATGAAAAATGTTTTCAATTTCTTCTTTGATATCTTTTTCAGAACTATAAAGCTCTTGAATTCTATCAAACGATAAATTTCAAACTTCTTCGCTACTTCTACTTAGTAATCTTAATTCTTCAGATTGAGCTAACAATAAATCTTCTAATGAAATTAATTTTTTATTATTGTTTTTTCAAACATTATTAATATTTGAAATTTCATTACTTGTAAGTTCAGAAAATATTTTTAAATTTTCTATTTCACCAAGCATTTTATGGAATCTTGGGTCTTCTTCAGGGAGTTTGTTTACCAAAAAGTCAATTTCAGATATTTTTGAATCAACTGTCATTAAACTTAATCTAGTAAAACTATCTAAATTAGTTATTTCTTCAATTAATTCATTTTGTCCATCATTTAATTCGCTAATGATACCCAGCATTTCTTGATAAAGAATATCAATTTTCATTGAAGTATCATTTTTAATATCTTCAATTTTCTTTTCAGTTTCAGCTAAAATGCTTTCTTCTACATCAGTTATAATTTCTTTAATTTCATTTTTATTATCTTCAACTTTATCTAAAATTTTAATTTCAGTTTCAGCTAAAATTTCTTTTAATTGTTTTGTTTTTTCGCTTATAGCTTGTTTATTTTTAGAAGATTCAGCAATTATTCTATTTTTGATTGTTTTATTCTCATTATAAATTTTTTCAATCTCTTCTTTTATTTGAGACTCAGAAGTATGAAGTTCATGAATCATATCATAAGCATCAACTAAGTTTCCTTCTGCATATTCCCCTAATGAAAGAATATCTTGGCCTTGTTTATCTAATTTAGATTTTAGTAAATTAATTTTTTTATTATTGGTTTTAATTGTTTGAAATTGTTCTTGCATTTGATCAACTGAAATTTCTGAATATTCAAATAATGTTTTAATATCTTCAGATATTGCTTCAAATTTTTCGTTATGATCAGGAATAGATTTAATTAGATTTTCTAATGCTGTAATTTCATCTTTATTACTTTGAATTTTGTTTGCAAAAGATATTTCTACATCAGATATTTTTTCTAAAGTTGAAATATTCTCATAATGAATATTTGATATTTGTTCAATTAAGTCAAAATTTATTTGCATTAATTTATCATCAAATTTTGTTTCTGATGTAAGAATTTTAGAATCAATAACTTGTTCTTGATCTGCAATTTTTTTATCTATTTCAGTTGATAAAGTAATTAATTTATCATTAAGTTTTTCTTTGCTTTCTTCGATTTGTGATTTAAAAACTTTGTTCTCATTATAAATTTTTTCAATTTCCTCTTTAATATTTTTTTCAGAATTAAATAATTCATGAATTCTATCAAATGAAGTTGAAATAGCGCTATCACTACTTGAAGCAATAAATTGAATTTCTTCTGATTGAGCTACTAATATTTTCTTTAAAGATTTACTTCTTTCAACATTTTTATTTAACTCATTTTGCAATTTCATAATGTAATCTGATTGTTCTTTATTTTCATCACTTAATTTAGAAATAGCATTAGAAATTTCAATGTAAATAGGATTGTCTCTTGAAATTCCTCCTCTATTTTTTAAGTCTTCTATTTCAAGTTGTAAGTAATCGAAAGTTTTTAAAGTATCAGTTTCAATAATTGAAATTTGACGGTTAAGTTCTTGGTTGTTTTCATTTAATTCATTAATTAAATTCATAACCTCATTATGAAGAGTAACTAATTTCGCATCAATGTTAGTATTGATTTCATCAAATTTTGTATCAGTAATTGAAAGTATATTAGATTCAGAAGTAGAAATTTTGTTTTCTAATTCCTCATTTAATATTTTAATTTTATTGTCTAAATTATTTTTTTCTTCTAATAGTTTTTGTTCTAATTTGCTATTTATTGCATTAATTGCAAGTATTTCGTTTTTAATAGTATTTTCGCTTTTATAAAGTTCTTCAGTTTTGCTAAATAAATCGCTAAAATTCATTTCAGAGTCATTTGCTAATGATAATATTTCTTCTGATTTTTTTTCTAAAATTGTTTCTAATCTTTGAATTTTTTCATTGTTAATTCTTCATTCTTCTATGCAATCTCTTACTTCATTAGTAGTTTGAATAGTTGAGTTTTTAATTTCTTTTATTGTTTCAAAAAGTCTAGAAAATTTTTCATCATGTTCAGGATCTAAATGAGTGAAATGTTCCAATTCAGCAATTTTTGAATTAACTTCAAATAAATTCAATGAAACACCTTCATTAACAATTGATATTTCTTCAAAAGATGATTGATTTTCTTTTTTTAATTCATCAATCATATTGATTGTTTCTTCATAAAGTTTAATCATTTTGTTATCAGTTTTTTCTGTAACTTTAGTATCTAAATCAAGAATCATAGTATCAATGTTTGTAGAAACATCTTCAATTTTGCTTTCTAAATTGTGTTTTTCTTCTTGTAATTTATTTTCTAATAAACTATTGTTTTTTAAGATTTTTTTGATTTGGTTTTTTATTTTATTTTCATTTTCATATAAAACATTTATTCTATCAAATGAATCATCAAAAGCTTCGCCAGTTAATGATCTAAGACTTTGAATTTCATTTGCTTGATTACTTAAAACATCTTCTAGTATTTCCAGCTTTTTATTGTTATCTATTCATGAAGTATAAATATCTTCAATTTTAGAAATTGCTTCAGTATTGAAAGACTTCATTTCATTTACTTTATCAATTAAGCTATCAACTCTTTCATCTTTAGTTTGATCAATTTCAATGTTATCAATTAAATCTTGTAATTCCTCAATTCTTGTACTTGATTCTTTTAATTTTTTTGAAAGATATTTATTTGTTTCTTCTATTTCAATTTTTGTGTTCTCATTTTCAAATTGAATGTTAGAAACTAACTCTAAAGTTTCTTCATATAAAGCTTGAAGTTTTTCATCAGTTTCTTTTTGAATTTTGTTATCTAAATTATCTAGATTATTTAATATGTTATTAATTTCAGTATTAACAACTTCCATTTTATTTTCTAAAATTGAAGAGTTTGAGTCTAATTGAGATTCAAGAGTAGTTATTTTTTCAGTAATTTCATCAGATGTTTTTTCTATATGAGCAATTGATTCACCAGTTAGGTGATCTAAATCATATTGGATTTTTTCGTCAAATGAATCAATTAATGAATGGAAATCAGTGTAAAGAACATTAATTTTTTCTTCAATAGCTTCTTTTTCTTTTTCTAATGTTTTTTCGATTTCTTCATTATTATTTCTAATAGCAGTTAATTCTATTTTAAATTCTTCACTTCTAGCTTTTAATTCATCAATTTGTTTTAATGAAGCTGAAATATCACTATAATTACTATCTAAAGACATTTTATTAATTTCAGTTGTATTGCTTATGATTTTTTCTTTCAATAATTCAATTTTTTCATTATTTTCATCTCACATTAAATGAGTTTTCTTAATGTCTCTTTTATGTTTTTCAAAAGTAGCATAAATATCTTCTAAATTATTACTATTTTCATCATAAATAGCAAATTGATCACTAGAAATTTGTCCTAATTGATCACCTAGAGAGTTAAATCTAGATTCAACAGACATAAATAAATCTTCAAATCTTCTTTGAGATTGAATCATTTCATCTATTATATCAGAAGTTATTTTATTCATTTCTTCCATTGATTTAGAAAGGTTTGTATTTCATTCAACAATTGAATCTTTATTTTTGTCATAGAATTCATCTTTTACTTCTGTAACTTTATCTAAAAATTCTTTTCTTAATTTTGAATATTTTTCTTCATTCTCAGAATTAGCTTCTTCAATAGATGACAAAATAAGTTTTTCATTTCTAGCAGAAGACTCTGCTATTTTATAATTAATTTCATTATCTCTATCATTTATAAGGCCTAAAATATTATTTTCTAAATCATATAATTTTGCGTTGATTTCATAATTGATTTGTTCAACTCTTTCATAAATCATGTCTAATTTAGATTCATCTATTCTTGCAACTCTTCTATTATTATTTTTATAATTTTCCATTTCATCACCTTCTATCTCATCCCATTCATCTCAAGGAATTTCTTCTATATAATCTTGGTTATTGTTATTTACTATATTCTTTTTTTGAACATTATCATTTTTATTATTGCTATTTTTTAGTAACTCTTTTAATGAATTTATTTCATTTAAATAAGAATTACCATAATTTTTATTTATTAATTGCAATTCATTTCTAAATTGATCATTATTTACACCAACAATATCATTTAAATTATATAGCATTTCCTTTATGTGATCTATTTGACTATTAATATAGTGAAGTTGGTCTTGAGATTGGGCATTAATTTCATGAGTTTCGTTTAATATATGACTTGTAGATTGATAATCATTCTCAAGTAGTTCTTCCCTAAGTTGGGTAGCAACATTCATAATTTCATTTAAATTTTGATTATTACTATGTAATAACTCGTCTCTTAAGTTAACAAGAAGATCATTATATATCATTGAACTTTCATCAACTTTATCTAATATACTATAATCCATATTAATTGAATCTTCATTAGAGAAATTAATTTTATTTTCTAAATCATCAAGTCTATTATGAAGTTCAGCTGTTCTATATTCTGTGTTTTCAATAATATTGTCATTGCTATATAATAGCTCATCTCTTAAATTATAAAGGGAGTCATCTTGTTTATTTTCCAAATTATCAAGTCTATTATGAAGTTGAGCTGTTCTATATTCTGTATTTTCGATAATATTGTCATTGCTATATAATAGCTCATCTCTTAAATTATAAAGGGAGTCATCTTGTCTAATAGCATTTTCTTCAACTTTATCTAAAATAGCGTAATCCATAGCAACTAAGTCTTGGTTTGAATTTTCCATTTTGTTTTCTAAAGTATTAATCTTATTATGTACTGCAGAACTTAAAAAATTAGCTGTATCAATTGAAGTATTTTTTAATGATTCTTCAATCTTATTAATGTAATTAAACAAATTCTGAGTATTGTCATCACTTACCTTTGTTAACTCATCATATAAAAATTGACAATCATATACGTTTGAATTCATACTAATAGCTTCATATAATGAATTTTGGCTTGCGTAAATTTCTTCTCTTAAAGAACTTAAAGAATCATAGAAATTTTTATCTAGACTTTTATTACCGCCAATAGAATTAGATATGTTGTTTTGTAAATAATTTAAAGCACTATATAATTGATCAGCATTTTTATTGTTAGTATCAATTATTGTGTTCATTGGATAACCAGTATTATTGTTACTAGCAATATTGTTAATTGCATTTCTATTTGTAGAAATTTCATTTTTTAAAATTGATATTTGATTTATTAAATCATTTAATTGATTATTTCCTAATGAACTATCTTGTTGAAATGATGGTTTATTTAATATTGGAGAGATGTAAGTATCTTGAGGAGGTAAAGAATTGTTTAAGCTAGAATTAGAATTAACAATATTATTTTTTATATCCATTAATTGATGTGAAATTTTACCTTCTACATCTGTAATTAGGTTAAAAAGTTGTTGATTACCACTATTACTAACTTCAGCGATTTTATTAAAAATTAAATCAATGTCACCTGCATTAGAGTTGTAATTATTATTATTTTGTCTTTTTCTAGCCACAAATAACCCTTTTTTTTATCATTAAATTTTTTATGAAATTTACAATATATACATTTATAATAATATATTTTTTGCATATTTTAGCATAAAAAGTAAGAAATTAAAATAAAAAACAACTTTTTTTAGTTGCTTTTTAAACTAATGATAAGATAGCTTTTTCAGTATTATCACCTTGTCTTCTACCAAGTTTTAATACTCTAGTGTAACCGCCATTTCTATCTTTATATTTTTTACCTAAATCGTTGAACAGTTTTTTTAACAATTCCTCGCTAGAAGCATTTTTAGTATTTAATAATATTGCAGCAGCTTGTCTTCTAGACGCAAGAGTATTTTTTTTAGCTAAAGTAATTATTCTATCTACATGTTTCCTAGTTTCTTTTGCTTTAGTTAAAGTAGTAATTATTTCACCATATGCTATAACATCAGAAACTTGTTGTCTAATTACCATTTGTCTTCAAGCAGTAGTTTTACCCTTTTTGTTTATATAAGACATTTTAATTACCTTTCTTCTTTAAATGTTAAGTTTCTATCTTCAATTTTCTTAACAATTTCTTTTAAAGATTTTTTACCAAGATTTCTAATTTTTTCAATTTCAAGTCTAGTCATGTCAGTGATTTGATGAATTGTTTGAATTCCTGCTCTCTTTAAGCAATTGTAAGATCTCACAGAAAGATCTAATTCTTCAATTGGAATTGATAAAAAGTTGTTAGCAGATTTTTCTGAATCATCTCTCATTGTATTAAATTCAGATATTTTTTTGTTGATTTCAACTAATGGAGAGTAATGATCAATTAAAATTTTACTTGCTAATGCTATTGCATCAGAAGGAGAAATTGAACCATTTGTAACTACTTCAATAGTTAATGCATCATTTGTATCTGTTTTTGATGTTTTTATTTCCTCAATTGAATAACTAGTTCTAATAATTGGAGAAAAATTTGAATCCATTGCAATTATTCCTATTGAATTAATTGATTCCTTGTTTTCCTGAAAAGATTTAAAACCTCTTCCAACAGTAGCATATAAATCCATGTTAAATTTTGTTCCCTCATTAACAAAGCAAATATATAAATCTGGATTTAATATTTTAAATTCAGGAGGGCAAATAATGTCTTTTGCTGTGATGATACCACCCGTTGATTTTATTTGCATTACAGGTCATTTTTCAATTCTAGTATTTTCCAATGTATCTATTGATGAAACATCTTCTTGAAATTGAATAACTAATTTTTTTAAATTTAAGATTATTTCAGTAACATCTTCTTTAACACCCTTGATAGCTTGAAATTCGTGAGGAACATTAGGAATCTTAATTGCAAAAAGACTTGTTCCAATAATGTTTCCAATTAATGCTCTTCTTAAACCATTACCTATTGTATTTCCAAAACCTTTTTCTAATGGTTTAATTGTAAATTTTCCATAATTATCATTTTCTAATAATGTATCAAAATTAATTTTGTATTTTAAAAATTTATTCATATTTTTTTCCTTT
>JBOFGT010000099.1:0-9860 GCA_051649265.1 Mycoplasmoidaceae bacterium | reverse complement strand
TCCTGCTAACAGAAAACCTTGATCATTTACTATTTCAAAAGTATTGAAAGATAAATCAAATGGTTTGGCTTCAATAATTGGACCCTCTTTTGCAATTGATGTTTATCATAAAAAACAAACAATTGTAAACGTAGTTTCTAATAATGATAATATCTGTAGGAAAGTTGCTGGTTTGTTTTCTGTTCCCTATCTAAAAGTTGTAAAATGTTCAGATGAAGTTGGAGCAGAAACAATTGCTGCATACAAAAATTTGCTTGCTATTGGAATGGGAATTGTTATTGAAAGTACAAAATCAATTAATACAATTTCAGCTATTTTGACTCAAGGAATAAAGGAAATTGAAATTATTAGTAAAAAAAACGGTGGAAAACCATCTACAATTATCGAATTTTGTGGAATTGGTGACATTTTTCTAACATGTACATCAGATTTATCAAGAAATTTTACATTTGGTAAAAGTCTTTATAGAAAAAACATAGATAAGTCAGTTAAAAATGGAAAAACAACTATAGAAGGTTATACACTGTATGAAATAGTTAAAAAGGAAATAATTAATAATGGAAATTTACCATTTTTTAAATCAATTTGTTTAGTTTTAAGTAAACAAATCAAGCCTAAAGATATAATTACAAAAACTTTTGAATTAATAAATAATAGCTGTATGTAAATTTAATATATAATTTTTTATAATAAGGAAAAAAAATGGAAGCTAAAAAGAGTCATTCAATAATTTTAAAGAAATCTAAAAATTTAATATCTTTTTCTTCTAAAGACTCAGCCATAAGAAGTTCTGACTCAAGAAGCAAGTTTTTTGATATCTATAGATATGCAAATAATAATTTAATTGATTTTTTTGATTTCATCTCTTTTGAAAAAAATTCTCCATTGAAATTTTCATTTTTATTAGAAGATTATGATTATATTTCAAATTCTAAAGATGTTAAAGATTTGCAAAAAAAATTAGAAAAAATTAACTTCGAACTAAATAAGGGTGAGCAAAAAATGCTTGCTAATAATTTTGAAGGTTTAAAAGAAAAAATTATTGCTAAATTTTCTTCTCAAAACGTGAGTGTTCAAAAAAAATTAGAAAAACTCCAATTAGATGCAAATAATGCAGAGATTGATACATCAATTTACCCTTTATATTTATCATTATTCTTTTTAAAGGGGACTACAAAAAATGGAGATGTTGTAAATGCTCCATTGTTTTTAATTCCGATAAAAATTGAAGTATTGGACAACAACATAAAAATTTCAAAAGTTGATAATGAATTTATTATTAATGAAAAATTAGAAGCATTTTTATTAAAACAATATAATTTTAAAAAGGAATTCTTAAAATGTAAAAACTATATTGAAATTATTAGAGTTATTGCAGAAGCAACAAAAGCAGATTTAAAGGGGCTAGATTTACAAAAACCAATGAATTTTGAATTCGAACCTTTTGTTTCCCATAATAGCGATCAAATAAGAGTTATATACAAAAAACTTTCAATCGAAAGAAATGCAGCATTACAAATTATTGACCCTAAAGGCGGATTACTTAAAGGTGATATTGAAATTATTTCAAAAAGAAATGAACTTGGTTTAGTTTTTAAAACTAAATCGCTCACAACCTCTCATGGACCACATGTTCAAAATGTAATTGAAAGAAATTCTATATCTCAAATAGGTAGACCTTTGAATATTTATCAAAAATATGCTGTTGAGTCATCACTAAATGAAGATACATTAATTCATGGCCCACCTGGAACAGGCAAGTCTGAAACAATTGCAAATATAATTGCTAATGTTATCAAGTTAGAAAAATCATCATTATTAGTTTCAGAAAAAAAAGCTGCTTTAGAAGTATTGGAAGAGAGATTATATGCTCTTTCAAATGTTGTTCTTTTTGCTTTTGATATGAATGATAAAGATAGATTTTATGAAAAAATTTATAAAATAGGCGAACTATTCCCTAAAAAAATGGATTCGGACTTAATTAATAAACAAAAAAGTAATATTAATAAAAACGATAAACTTTTTAAAGATATGAAATATGATTTAAATATGATTAATGAAATTAATAAAGCTAGAGTTTTAACTGGAGCAAATTTTTATAATTATTTAAATATTTTAAAATTATTTGACAAAGAAAGGCTAAAAGAGCTTGCTGAAAAAGTTACATTAGCAGATCTAAGGAAAATTGAAACAAGACATAATGCATTTGTTATTGATGTTTATGAACACTCACATAGTTTAATTAGTGATCTTAATGAATTAAATAAAATTTTATTACCTAAACATTTTGACAATATTATTAATAACTTTCACAAACTAAAAGATATTCATATTTCTATGTCTTCTTTTGTTGATAAAAGGTTAACAATAGCTACAAACTTTGTATTAGCTGGATCAGTAAGTAAAATTGGAGTTCCTGGAAGAAGTTTAAATAAAGAAGAATCTTATGTCGATAAACCAATAGAAGATTTAATAAGAAGATGTGCAGCTGATTCACAATTATCGAAATTTATTCTTGAAAAAAGAGAAGTGACAACATTTATGCATTTTATTGATGTTCAAGAGCTTTCTCAATTTAATAACTTATTATTATGAAGTGAAAGATTGGAAATAAGTATTTTTGATTCTATATTCGATAAAAATTTATTTAATTATAAAGATAGATACGATAATTATTATGATACTTTAAATTTAGTTCCTAAAAATACAGACCTTATTATTTTGCAAGATCACTTAAAAAAAATTAGAACAATTTATGAAAATTTAAGTGAAGAAAAGAAAAAACTTTGAGAACAAATTATTACATATTCTTTAAGAAAAGATAAACTAAGTGTTAATAAATTTATTAAAAAATATTATGAAGAATTAAGAATAATTTTCCCAGTATGAATTATGAATCCCACACAAGTATCATTAATTGTTCCCTTAAAAAGAGAAACATTTGATTATGGTATATTTGATGAAGCAAGCCAGATGTTCTTAGAGAGGGCATTCCCTGTAGTTTATAGATGTAAAATAAATGTTGTTGCTGGTGATGAAAAACAATTAAGACCAACATCGTTCTTTCACTCTAGAAATGAAATTGAAGATGAAGAAGAAGACTTAGAAAATGACAACGTTGAATCACTATTAGATAAAGCAAAACTTTGTATGTGAAGTGAATTTCATTTAAAAAATCATTATCGAAGCTTAAATAGTAATCTAATTGATTTCTCAAATAGAAATTTTTATAATTCATCTTTAAACACAGCATCAGTCAATGCTGATTTAATGAAGTCTTCAATCGTTGTTTATAATGTTCCAGGAATTTATAATGACAGAGTTAATGAAGTCGAAGCTGATACAATTGTTAATATCATTGGTTCTGAATATAAAAAATTTGAAAAAATATTAGTTGTTACTTTAAACGTTCCTCAATCAGATTTGATTGATCAAAAAATATTTCAATCTGAATTATATTTAAATGAAGAAATCAGAAACAAAATTGATGCTGGTAATATTCAAATTAAAAACTTAGAAAATGTTCAAGGAAATGAAGCTGATTTAGTTATCTTATCAATATGTTTTGCTAAAAACCCTTATGGTTTATTTAAAAATCATTTTGGTGTTTTAAGTCAAAGTGGTGGTGGTAATAGATTAAATGTTGCAATTACTAGAGCTAAAAAACAAATGATAGTAGTAAAAAGTATTAGATCAGAAATGATTAAATCAAGTGAAAGCACTGAAACATTTAAAAAATTCATTCATTATGTTGATAACGTTGATTCATTTTATGAAAGAACATGAAGTGATGAAGTTTCTGAAACACATAAATTTGCTTCAAAATTTCATGAGGAAATTAATAATTTATTAATGAAAATTATTAATTTAAATAAATATAGAATATCTTATGACTTTAAAATAGGTAATGAAACTTTAGATTTTGCCTTATTGCAAAAAAATTCTACGGATGTAACACTAGGAATTGTTTTAGATTCTAAAAAAAATAGATATGATTTACAAAAAAGAGTTGAATTAGCTGATAACCAAAACTTTTTAGAAAATAGAGGTTATAAAATTTTAAGAATTATTGAAATTGAGTGAAACTTATATCCATGAAGAGTTACTGATCAAATATTTAAAACAATGATAGTTGATGACTATAATTCTAAGAATATTGAATACTATAGAGGTGAATATAAAAATAAAATCTAAATTATTGATTTTTAAACTTTATATAATATAATAAACTCATTAAGTGACCATTTTGCTCTTAATATCATTTATATTTGTTGCTTTAAACAAGTATTCATTTAATTTTTTAAATGTCTTTATTAAGAAAATGATAAAATTATGCATATTCATTCTGTTATGCTTTTTTTGAATTGATTTTTATAAAAATTTTAAAATTTATTTATATTTTTTTTAATGAATATAATAACATTACTTACTTTATATTACATTACTTATTTATCCATGTCTTTTCACAATACGATCAATAATAAATTCAATTACTTATATAAAAATCATTTAAAAAACTACATTAATTTGTAGTTTTTTTATTTTGTAAATTTGTTGCATTTAATAAATTTGATATCATCATTGTAACAGTCATTGGTCCAACCCCTCTTGGAACTGGGGTGATTAGATCACATTTTTTTAAAACATTTGAAAAATCGATATCTCCACAAATTTTATTGTCTTTGCTTCTATTTATACCAACATCAATTAGAATAGCACCTTTTTTTATGTGTTGATTCGTAATTAATTTTTCTTTACCAACCGCTGATATTAATATATCAGCAGTTTTTGTTATATTTTTTAATTTTTTAGTTTTTGAATGGCAAGTTGTAACTGTTGCGTCTTCATTTAAAAGCAATAATCCTAATGGTTTTCCAACAATGTTACTTCTACCAATGACAGTAACTTTTTTTCCACTGATTTTAATACTACTTCTTTTTAAAATCTCAATAACAGCATTTGGTGTACAAGGTAAGATACTTTCTTTTGTTATATTAAACAAGTTACCAATGTTTTTATTATTTAGGCAATCCACATCTTTTAATGAATCGATTTTATTTAAGATTTTATTAGCATCAATGTTTTTTGGTAATGGTAGCTGAACTAGAATTCCATTAATTGATTTATCTTTATTACATTTATCTATGTATTTTAATAAATAATCAGTAGTGACATTATCAAATTTTTTAACTTTTGTTTTAATACCTATTTCTTTTGCTAATTTTACTTTATTATTAATATAAACAGAACTTGCAAAATCATTTCCAACATTAACAATTAATAAGGATGGTATTTTATTATATTCTTTCATTAGATGATTATTTTTTGCTATCAGTTCATGTTTTATTTTCTTTGATATTTTGTAACCAGATAAAATTTTTGTCTTATAGTAATTTATTTTAAAATCTTTTTTATTTATTGATTTATCAATTTTAAAATAATCTTTATTAATATTTAACTTCATATCTGTTTTGTAATTATTTTTTAAAACAGATTCTATTATTTCATCTGCAAATGGTAAAAATAAATTAATTATTTCTTGTCCTCCAATTACATAAATATCATCATCAATACTTTTCTCAATAACTCAATCGATATTGTCTGTAATAATAGCATTTTTTATTTTTAAGTTTTTATCTCTTGAAAAAATAATGTTCTTTCTATTTGGTAATAAACCACCAATTGATTCATAAGTTTTTCTTCCCATTAAAACATTTTTATTAATTGTTGTTTTTTTGAAATGCATCATTTCATCTTTATTTGATCATGGCAATTTTTGGTTATAAGAAAAACCATTTTCTCTATCTACACAATAAATAATTTTAATCATTATACTGCCACCTTTGCTTTTATGAATGGATGAAAGTCATAGCCAATTAATTTTATATCTTCAAACTTGAAATCATATATATTTTTTATATTTTTATTAAGTTCCAATTTTGGTAATTGTTTTACTTCTCTTGATAATTGCTCATCAATTTCTTCTAAATGATTAGTGTAAATATGACAATCACCAATTGTATGAATAAATTCATATGGTTTTAAATTACAAACTTGTGCAACCATGCTTGTAAGTAGTGCATATGAAGAAATATTAAAGGGAACACCTAAAAATAAATCTGCGCTTCTTTGATAAAGTTGACATGATAATTTGTTTCCATTTACATAAAATTGAAAAAAACAATGACATGGAGGTAATAACATATTTTCTATTTCATTTGGGTTTCAAGAAGTAACAATTAATCTTCTACTATTAGGATTATTTTTAATTTCTTCAATGACATTTTTTAACTGATTTATTCCATTAAAATTATTTCATTGTTTTCCATATACAGGACCTAATTCTCCTCATATTTTTGCAAATTCATTATCGTTTTTTATTTTATCGATAAACTCATTAATTGTTTCATTTTGAAACAAATCAGATTTTTTATAATTTTCATATGGTCATTCATTTCAAATTTTTACATTATTATCAACAAGATATTTAATGTTTGTATCGCCTTTTATAAATCATAATAATTCATGTACAATAGCATCAAAATTTATTTTTTTTGTTGTGATTATAGGAAATTGATTTTCTATATTATATCTTTCTTGACAACCAAATAATGATATAGTTCCCGTTTTTGTTCTATCTTCTTTTGTATTACCATTATTTTTTATGTGTTTAACTAAATCCAAATATTTTTTCATGACAAACCTTTAAAAGAAGCTATATTGTTAAAATTATATTATTAAAAATAAGAAAAATGCTAATGTTATTCGCCATTTAGCATTTTTCTTATTTCGCTCTGGATAGTGAATAGATCTTTTTTAAAATTATCTTTAATAAACTTATCAAGTTTATTAATATCAATTTCAACCCATTGCATATATCTTGGATTTAATATTCTAACTTTATCTATTCTATAAGCTTGTAAATCTCTATTTGCATTAATATTATTAAATATGTAAAAACATAATGCATTAAATAAATAATCATTTTTGAATTCTCATTTTTCATCAAAATAAATATTAAATAAATTGTTATTAAATATTGCGAAAGAACTTTGACTAATTTCATATTTTTTAAAACCGCAATTAAATTCTGGAAATAAGAAAACATTTTTACTACTAATATCTTTACTTTTTAAAATATTAACAAATTCCCTTTTTCTTGTTAAAAGATTTTCGATTATTCCTTCACTTAGTTTATTGAAGTTTTTTTCCATGTATTTCAAAAAGTTATTGTAATTCAATTTAACGTCATTATCTAATGCTCATTCCTCAATGAAACGTTCATTAATATTTGCTTTCAAGATAGCAATTCAAATTATTGACTTCATGCATTTTGTTTCACTTCAATTTGAAAACAGAGATTTAACTTTTAAATCAAATTCATGTTTTACTTTTTTAATATATATATCATCTTTTATTTTGCTTAATTCATCAATAAATTTATTATAATTTTGATTACTTTTTGAATATATTATTATTATAAAATTCATAAGAATTTCTAAAGATATTTTATATATTTCATAGTTTTTTATTTTATCAAGAGGCTTAATTGTTTTATTAAAAAAAACCTTATCTTCAATAGGTAAAAAAAACATTTCTCATTTTTTTGATTCATTATTTTTTGTGCTACATCTATTTAAGAAAAAACCATTTATTTTATCTTTATATAAAATATACTTTCATTGATTATCTTGTACAAACTGTTTATTAGTATTTCTAAATCAAGTTTTTTCAAAGAATGCTTTAATTTTTTTACTTAAATTTTCAAAATCATAACAGTAAAAAATAACATTAAATTTTCTACTATCAAAATGTTCTCATATAGCATCAAATGTTGAGAATGAAATGCTACCAAGTTTTCCAAAAGCAACATAAGATTTTTTTTTTTCATCGTATTTTAGATAATAAAAATCTTCAACTTTTGAACAATCAAATTTATCCCTCTTAAAAAATGAATAATTTTTTTCAGACTCATTTCAAATATTAATAAATGAATCATATTTTTCTTTATCAGAAATAATATTTAATGAAAATAAAAAATCAAAGAGTTTTGTAACCTTTTTGTTTTTTATTAAATCATTAAAATCAAGTAATTCTTTTTTTAAATATTTATTATCCATATTATAAAAATTATACATTTAAAAATAAAAAATTATCTAATGATTTTCCATTTTTTCAAATTTTTATTTAACAAAAATTTAGCAAATATAATAACAGACAAAAAAGTTATTGTTAACAATAATAAAAAAAACACTGATTGCCATCCACCATTATAAAAACCAGGACTATCATTACCATAATAAGGAACTATATTTTTGTTTAAATTTGTAACAAATCCATAAACAGAAAAGTTTGTAAAAAACGGAAGAGAATATACAAAACTACCATAAATAGCAGGTAATAATAATGTATGTATTAGATATTTACTATTTTTATTCATTTGTTGATTAGATCTTCTTAATAAGAAGGCTCCAAAACATACAAATGAAAAAGGATTTATAAAATGGAATCAAACTGATTTTGCGGTATTTTGAGGATCATTAAATGGTGTATGATAAAGAAATATCATAAAAACAAATGCTAATGAAAAAATTATACCAATAATTGACATATAACAGATCATAGCTAGCGTAAATGAATTATTCTTAAAAAAGAATCTATGTCCTGTTATCACTAATAAAAGCATGAATATAAAAGAACTAATATTTCCTCATTCAGTAAAATATGTTAAATTACTAATAATTAAAGAATCTGTAGGAAAATTATTGTTTGTTCCTTTGAAAACAAATGACAAACCAAAACCAACTAAGCTTACACAAAATTGAAAAACAATAAAAATAGTATTTTGTTCAAGAATTATTTTTTCTTTATCATTGCTAGCTTTATAAAAACCAAAAAATTTAAATGAACTTTCCTTTGAATATTCATCAATAATAAAATTTTTAAAATTCTTTTCTTGAATAATTTTTATCAAAAAATGAAAACAAATTATAAAAGAAAATATTGAAGCAAATACATTTAAAAATTTATTCCCAAAAGCATTATTTGTATAAAAAAGATATCCTATAAAAATAGTTATAAAAAATACTGTACTTAGACTTGCTAAAAATATTGTCCTTTGTTCTTGAGTTTTTATTGATAAGTTTTTTGTTATTGGTTCATTTAAATCTGGAGAACTAAAAACAATAATTGAAAAAAATATTAGTAATATCAAAAATATTAATTGTATTGCTGAATAAAAAATAAATTTTAAATTTTCTCTTGTTCTTTTATATATATCCATTTTATTTCATTTCAATGCTTAAATTGGTCTTTATTATATCTTTTGTAATATAACTTATTTCTTTTTTTGATAGTTTACTTTTTCTAGAAATATATTCTTTAATTTCTTTTAAAATTTCATTATCTTCCATCTTACGAATGCTTTGAACTATTTTAACAATATAAGATATGTTATATTTTATTTTTTTAAAAATTTTTTCATTTATTAATAATGAAAAAGTTTCAGCTAATTCTTCTGTATCTATTTCTAATTTTCAATCTATTATTTTAGAGTTATGAGCTAAAGCATTTCTAAGATTAGAAAACTTTTCTAAAAGTTCCATTAATGCAATGCTTTCATTTTTTAAATTTATATCTTTATCAATATTCAAATAATTAAAAAAATCCTTTATTACAATATTTTTTAAATCATCATTTAATCATTTATAGATATCCTTTATTTGAGAAAATGTTCAAGAAGAAGATAAAGCTTTTAGATGAACTAAAGCATATTTTGCAACCCTTTGAGTTTTTTTAGATGTTGAAACTGAATCTATTTTTTCAATTATTTTTTTATTCTCAAATTTTCTATTATTGAT
>JBOFGT010000098.1:0-5553 GCA_051649265.1 Mycoplasmoidaceae bacterium | reverse complement strand
AAACAAAAGGAATTTGAAGAAGTTGTAAGAAAAATGTTTTTTGTAAATAATAAAATTGTTGAATACAAAAATTATGTTAAAACCGTTGATGAAAATAATAATGTTGTTTTTAATAGATTTATAGAGTTAAAACAATTACCTTTTTCTGTTTATAGAGAATGATTAAGTTTATTCTTTAATCAACAAGGAATTTCGATTTATTTAAGAGTTAATAATTATTTAAAAGAAGATAAATTAAATAAAAAAGTAAATAATATTTTAGCAATTACAGAACATAAATTAAATACAATTAGTTTTCATAATAAATTTAGACAAGAAGAATTAGAAAGAATGGTAATATCTTTTAATGATTTAATTGTTCAATTAGGAAAAGGTGAGGAATTAAAAAAAGTTTCTATGGTTATTAAAGTTGAAGGTAAAACAAAAGAAGAGACATACGCAAACTATAAATCAATTATTGAAAATATAAATAGTCATAAGTTTAAGTTTGATAGAATGAGTTTTCAACAAATTAAAAGTTTATCTAATTTTGTTCCTAATGGAAATGATATTTTACCAACGAATAATTATGTTGATGTATTAAGCACTGTGTTATGTTTTGGTTCTCCGTTTAATTCATTAGAGTTATTACATGCTAATAGTTCAATACTAGCAAAAGATAAAAATAATACACCAATATCAATTAACTTTAAATTGAGAAATGAATTAATTTCATCAAGTTCAATGACTATTTTAGGTAAAACGGGTTCTGGAAAAACTACAACAACAAAAAGGATTATCAAAAACAATATTATTGATGGTGGTTTTAAAATATTTTGTGTTGATCCAGAAAATGAGTATGGTGAGTTGATTGAAAGTTTTGGTGGAGTAATTATAGACAATACTAATCCAAAACACTTAATTAATCCTTTTGAAATGAAAGAAAACAAAGAAAATAGTTTCGAAGAAAATGTTAAAAATAAAATGAGCACTATAACTAACTTTTTAGAAATGTTATTTAGTGGTGTTTTAGATAATAGTGATATAAAAATAATTATTCACATAATAAATAAAATGTATTATAAACATAAGTATTCTGAATTTACTTTTAGTGATATTTATAAAGAATTAGAGAAAAACGCAGAAGTTAAACAATCAAAAGATATCTTAATTCAATTTAGAGATTATTGTAAATGTGCTAATGGAACTAATGCTAGTTATTGAGATGATAAATCTAGATTAAATATTAATAATGATTATATTTGTTTTCAATATAAGAATTTAATAAATTTACCGCAAAATTTAGGTTTTGCTTTAATATATAATTCATTTGAATATATCAATAGCGTAGTTATGAATAACATGAATAGTGGAAAATATATTTCGATCTTTATTGATGAAGCACATTTATTATTAAATGATAAACATATTGATGTTGTTAAAAGGGTTGTTGAGTTATATAAAAGAATTAGAAAATATAATGGAATGATAACAATTATTACACAAAATATTACTGACTTATATAAATCTAATATAAAAGATTATACTTCTGTAATTATGAACAATAGTCAATATTTATTAATACATACTATTAAACCGACTGAAATACCAGAACTAGAAAATCTTCTAAAAGAAGATGGTGGGTTATCACCTGAAGAAAAAGAATTTTTAAGAAGTGGGTCAAGTGGAGATTGTATTCTAATGTTTGGTAAAAAAAGAACGCAAATTAGGGTAATATCTTAACCAATAAAAAGGAGAAATAAAATGGGAAGAAAACCAAAAGCAAAAAAAGTAGAAACACAAAAAGCAGCATTCTACATTAAAAGAAAACATTTAAAAAATTATGAGAAATTTAAAAAATATCTTGCTAAAAATAAAATTAATCGAAGTGAGATGATTTGTAGTTTAATATCTAATTTTGTTGAAGAATTGGAATAAACATGAATATATCTAATTTTTATTGAATAATAGTCGTTGCTGGAATAGTATTGCTTGCTATTTTCGGTTTGATTTATTATTTTATTTTTAAACCAAAAAAGAAAGATAAATTTAAAGATGCTCAAAAATTACCTACTAAAAAATTTTATAAAATGATAGGAAATAATAGTGGTATTAGTGATGATGATAAACATAAATATAAAAGTGGTGTAATTTTAGCATCAGGAGAATTTAAACCGCTTGATAAAAAAAGAAATATACTACCATTTATTAAATATGGAAAAAGTGGAAATATTGTTTCTTATATAAAAAATAAAGGACATATATTAATCTTTGGTTCAACAGGATCTGGTAAAACTGATAGTTTAATTAAACCTAGTTTAATTTTTAACGCAAAAGCAATTGATGAACCATCAATGTTAGTTTTTGACCCAAAGGGTGAATTATATAATTCTTTAAATCAATGATATAAAGATAATGGTTATAATGTTATATTATTAAATTTAGATGCTCCTGTATCATCGCATAGATGAAATCCTTTACAATTTACTATTGATTTAGGAGTTAAACTTATTTTTATAGAAGCATTGTTTATTTATTGTAAAAACAATAAAATACTTATTCATCCTAACTTTGAAAAAGTTTTATCAAAAGAAGCAAAAGAATTGGACTCGTTAATAGATAAACTTTTTGATGATTTAGCAGGACTAATAATTTCATCAGCAAGTGGAAATGATAATTCAATTTGAACTGCTAATGCTTGTGAAATAATTAAAATTTCATTTTCAAGTGTTTTTAAATCTACAAAAAAAGAATGTATTAAAAACATTGATAATAATATAATGACTAATCTTTATGAAAAAGCAAATGGAAATATTGAAAAATTTTTTGAAATCATTAATAATGATGAAAAATTACTAATAGAAATTGTTAATTCTTTTAAAAAATTTACGATAACTAATATATCTGAGTTTATTAATAACACACCGCAAGAGACATTTAGAAAGTTTGTTTTATCAACTGGTGAAAATACAGGTAGTGCTGGAATATTCAATTCGACAGAAGACCAGTGAAGTTCATTCTTAATGAATATAGGGGGAGGTTTAAAAACCTTTACAAGCACTGAATTAAAAGATATGATTTCAGGAAGTGATTTTAAATTTCAAGATTTTGTTGATAAGAAAACAATTATGTTTATTTCAACTCCTACAAGTGGGAATAATAGTAAAATTCTTGCTAGTATGTTTGTAGAGCAATTATATACTTTTTTAGAAAGATATGCTAAAAAAAATGGTGGAAGTTTAAAAAGAACTTTTTATTTCTTTTTTGAAGAGTTAGCAAACATACCAAAAATGAAATCAGTAGAAACGATTTTAACATTAGGAAGAGGATATAACATATTTGCTGTTGTTGTAGTTCAATCTCTTCCACAAATAAAAACTATCTATGGAAATGATGCTCTTGGAATATTTTGAGATAATACAATGGTTAAAATATATCTTTATTCGCAAGATGAAGAAGTGTTGAGAAAGATTGCTGATTTATATGGTAAAAAATATGTAAAAACAGATAGCAACCATGATGTTCAAGTTGATTTATTTTCAAAGGAAGAGTTATCATCTGTAAAAGTAGGAAAAGTTCTAATAATGCTTTCAAGAGAGAGTGCGATATGAACTAATTTAGCATCAAGTTCATCAATAGAGAAATTTAATTTATTTAATATAGAGAAATTCTTAAAAATTGATAAAAATACTTATTTAAAAAATAAAAAACAATACGACAATCAATTAATGCTAGAACAACATAATCAAAGTATTATCGATACAACTTTTGAAGATTATGAAAAATTAGAAAACTTTGTTGATATAGCAATAAAAACAAGTGAAGATTTAATTAATTTAAAAATTATTAAAAGTTTTGTTTCAAGTTTCTTATTAAAAAATAAAAATTATCCAATATTCTTGAAAATACTTAATTCAATGGGAAATGGAACATATTCATCTGAGAATGATTTTTACACACAATTTGGTAGTGAATTATTAGGTGTTATTGATTTCCATGGAAGTTCTTTTGAAGCAAAGCACAATAAAAAATTAATTTCTTTTGATGATATAAAAAAGTGAATTAAAGAAGAAATAGTTGATTGTAATATTAAAGGTTTTAAAACAATTATCTATGATAATATTGATATCTTTATTGAAGTAATGAAAAGTGATTGAATATTAAGTCATGATTTTATGATGTTTTCAATTCCAATTAGAGAGGTAGATGATGATGCTGAACATATTTTAGAATTGGAAAGACAATTAATGGAACAAGAAGTTAAAGAACAAAATATTTTTAAAAGTATAAAAAATAAAGAACCTATTTTAAATAAAAATGTTTCAAAAAAGAATGATAAAAAACCAAATAAAATTAAAATTGATAAACCAATTATGGAAGAAAAACCAAAAGAAAATTTTGATGAATTAGAAAAAGAATTTAATGAATATGATAAATTATTGCTTGAAAAGAAAGTCATTCCTATCAAGATTAATGAAAAAATAAAAACTAAAAATGAAGATGAATTAAAATCTTTAATCAATGAATGATTAGATTTAATGATTTTTAAAGACATTTGAAACAATATAAAAAAAGGTAATGTGGATTATTACAAAACACCAATGTTATCAAAATTACTCATTGATAATAGCACTATAATCATTCCTAATTCATCTAAAAAAAGTAATAGTTATGAAGCAAAAGCATATGCTTTAATTGTTGAATATAAGCAAAATAATAAGGGTTTAGAAAGCATTAAAAACAATCGAGATTTCATGAATTTAGTATGAAAAGATAATATTGATTTAGTGAATATAAAGAGAAAACATTTACCTTTTGAGGTAATTGCAGATATCAAAAAACTAATAGGATAACAAGTTTAAACTTGTTATTTTTTTATTTTATTTAAGGTTTTTATGATAAAAAACTTCACCAAAAACAAGAAATTTTAGTATTAATAATACTAAAATAAATCATTAAAATACATTGATTTTAAACAAAGAAATAGTAATATTTTTAATAAAAAATAACAAATAATAACTATAAAAATTATAATAATACCATCAAAAATTAAGTGATTTTTAATAAAAATCCACAATAATTTCAATAAAAATAAGGATAAAAATTCAAGAATTTAGACGCTAAATTCATTAATTTTAACAAATGTTAAATGATTATTTAACCTAATTCAAGCAATGAAATTGCTTAAAAATAACTAAAAAATTACCCTTAAAAGAGGTAATAAATAGTTAAAAAGTTGTCTTAAAAAGACAATAATTATGTAAAAAAGTAATGCTTTTTTAGTAGTGAAAATACAAAATTCAGGTATGAATTATTGCTTCATAAAGGAAGTAAATAGAGTTTTTTAGACATTTAATTTGAAAAATTCAAAATGGAGTAAAAAACATTCAAAATGGAGTGAAAAATCAAGGTTAATTACATATATGTAATTAACCTCAAGATTTTTATAGAAATTCCTTTATTATCCTGTTAATTATAGGGAAAAATATTACGTTTGTGATATTATTAGATTACCAAGCATGGTGAGATAAGGTTTCCCTATAATTTATTCTGCGACCGTTAAGGGAGCAAGTC
>JBOFGT010000097.1:0-7865 GCA_051649265.1 Mycoplasmoidaceae bacterium | reverse complement strand
AAATATGCCGATTCATATTTCTACACAACAATCTATTTCAAATTCTAAATCTGCTCTTTTTTGAAAAAGAAATAATGCAGAAAGAGTAGTTTTAGCAAGAGAAGTAGATTACAATAATTTAGAAAAAATAGTTTACAACACAAAGGGCTTAATTGAGATTGAATATTTTATTCATGGTGCTGTTTGTATCTCATATTCTGGAAGATGTACAATGTCTAATAATTTTTCATATCGAGATTCTAATGTTGGTGGTTGTGCTCATTCATGTAGATGAAATTATAAAGTTAATAATAATAAAAAAGAGATTGAAAATTTCACGATGTCTGCGAAGGATATGAATTTAATTGAAGATTTAAATAGATTATTAAAACTTGATATAGCTTCATTTAAAATAGAAGGAAGAATGAAATCTGTTCATTATATTGCAACAATTGTTTCATCATATAAAAAAGCCATTGATGAATTTATGCAAAATAATCAAATTAATGAATTATATGTTAATGAAACTAGAAAAGCAGAAAATAGACTTACTTCAAACGCATATTTTGATGGCAATGCTGATTATAGTAAAATGTTATATTCTTCTGATGAAAAAAAAGTTAATCAAAACTTTGTTTTCATTGTTGATGAAGTTTTAAGCAATGATTATTATTTAATTACATCAAAGAATAATTTTAACAAAAAATGTAATTTTGAATGTATTAGTTATAATCATGAAAATTTTAAATTTAATATATCTGAAATTATAAATGAAGATGGATTTAATATTGACACTGTAGTTTCACCAATGAAAAAATATAAAATAAAAATTAATGGAGATAATAAACTTTCATATTTAGATATAATAAGAATAATGAATAAGGAATCATAAATGAATTTATATCAATTTAAAATGAAAAATATTGATAGGGAAGAAGTTGATTTTTCTAAATATAAAAACAAAGTTGTTTTAATAGTTAATGTTGCAAGCAAATGTGGCTTTGCGAAACAATATGAAGCATTAGAGCAACTTAATCAAAAATACAAAGATCAAGGTCTTTGTATACTAGGATTCCCTTCTGATCAATTTAAACAAGAATTTAAAGATGAAAATGAAATAAAAAATTTTTGCTCAATAAAATATAATGTAACATTTGAAATTTTTGCGACTTTAAAAGTTAAAGGAGAGGAAATATCGCCTTTATACAGTTGATTAATATCTCATTATAAAAATAAAAATGTCAAATGAAATTTTGAGAAATTTTTAATCAACAAAAATGGAGAAGTAATTGAAAGATATAGTTCAATAGTTAAGCCAACCAAAATTGAACCAAAAATTATTAGAGAACTAAAAAAAGGTTAATTGCAATCAAGGCATATTAATCTTTTTTTCTTTCTTTCTAATATATATTCTTTAATAGATTTACTTTTGTAAATAGGACTTAAAGTATCCTTGTTATTAGATTTTAAAATATCATTCATAAGTTTGTTTTTGCAATAACATACTCCAATTAGAATTGTGATTAATGCAGCTGATGCATTAATTATTTGTGCAATGGAAAATCCTATCATTCCTGGTAATTCTTTTTGCATAACAACTCCTAAAAAATAACTTAGAATCCCTTCAATAATGAAAAAGTTTAATAAAATAATTCAAAATAATCTTAGTTTTCTTTTGAAATTATAGAAAACAGCGTTTCTAGTATTAATTGCCATACTTTGAATTGTTTGAGCAGTTAATGATAACAAAAATCCTTCATAAATAAATTTTTTAATTATGTCAATGTATTTAATATTTTCACCATGAGGAAATGGTATAGTGTTTGCAATATATGATGGAATTATTTGTTGAGATCAACCTTGATTATTAAAAATAAAATCAACTAAATATATTATGAATGTTGAAATAATTAGGCCAACTAATAAAAATATTATTGTAACTTTTATAGATAATATTATTGATTCTTTAAATTGTTTTTCAGATTTTTTTAAATTTAATTTTGGCTGGTCATAATATAAATTTATTGCTCTGCCCATTGACCTAGGAATTGTTATTAATAAATTTATAATTGAATAAATAACAATTCTAGACATAATAATTAGATATTCACCATCTGTTGTATATAAATAAACCAAATTTGGATTATTAACATTAATAAAGGTAATTAATATCATTTGGGTTATCATTGTTAGACTATAAACTAGCATGTATATTGATAAATTATATATTCCATTAACAATCATTTTAAAAATGGGTTTATCAAAATTAAAATCATATATTTTTCAATTAGCAACATAATAATAAAATATAAAAAGAATAATAGCTACATAAATTATATTAACTATTATTGATGATAATGGTAATGATATTGCAGGTGATAAATCTGTATAAAATATAAATAGAACACTTAATCCTATACTAATTAAAGAATGAATTATTTGAATCAATATTATTATTCTAAAATGAATTTTATATTCAAGCAATATAAATGTGTAATATATACATGCAGCAATTAATAATAAATTTAAAATCATCATCGATGAATACTCATTAATAAATTTAGAAATTTTATCATTATGAGTATGTGAAGAGGCAGCAATAGCATATTCAGAATAAAGTAGCATTGTTGATCCAAAAATTATAGCAATACCAATTCCTACCATTAATAAAGTTGCCGAACCTGTATTTATTATTTCCTTAAAATAATCTCTTTTATTATTACTTTTAAAATTATTTTTTGTTATTGTTAAAATTTGAACAGAAATCATAACAATAATAGTTACTGAAAAAAAACTTATTGGTTGTGTATAACCAATTGATTGTGAAACTATTCCACCACTTACATTATTTATTGCATTGAAACTATTTATTGATAAAGGGATTAAATTATGGAAAACAATTGTAAGCATATATGAAAAATATACAAAAAATATTTTAAAGAATTTTTTTAATAAAGGTTCATTATAATTTGAATTTTCTCTTAAAAAAAGAAACTTTCTTGTTTTTGACTTTTGATCACTCATACTAAACATTATAAAATAAAAATATTGATACAAGAACCAATATTTTTATTTTAATTAAAATGGCATTGGTCCAGCCCAAGCTCATAAAATAATACCAATTGCAACTAATATAAGTGACAAAGATCCAATTAAACTAGTTACAGATTTAATAAATTCACCAATAACAGGTATTTTAGATATTAAGAAAAATGCTGATGTATAAAGTAACAATATTGAACCTGAATATATCACTAGTTGAAAACCTTCATAACCATATTTTTTACTTTCATATGAAGCTGTTATTTTTGGCAATAAGTTATTTTGAAATCAATCTCAATTTGCAAATAGATTTACTTTATCTGGATAAGCTAATTCAACAGCAAATAATATTCAAACTGCTGTTAATGCTAAAAATGAAATCGAAAACAAGAATTTTAGTATATTTTTCATATTGACCTTTCTAATAAAATTTTTTAGATATATATTAATTTAATTATACAATACTTAGAAAAATATTACAATATAAAAAAGATTTTTTATTTTTTTAAATAATATATATATAATATTTACCCAAGGATTTAATTATGAAAAAAAACAAAATAGTAGATTTAGATTTAGTTGTTCCAATAAAGGACATTAAAATATTTCTAGGACAATATAATGGATTTCAACGTTATGATGTTTATAAGCACCCTTTTTCAATGGTAATTGAAAAATCTATGAGACAAGCTTTTTGAACTCCAGAAGAAATATCAATGATTTCTGATAGAGAAAATTTTAAGGATTTACCAGAACATATAAAAGAAGTTTTTATTAACAACCTTTTATTCCAAACTTTTATGGATAGTGTTCAAAATCGTGGTTTAGATAGTGTAATGTCTGAACTAGTTACATCTAGTGAATGAGAGTCGGTTTTTAAATCTCAAGCATATTTTGAGCTAATTCACTCATTATCTTATTCTCACATTATTAGAGAAATGTTTTCATCAAATGCGACAGAAATATTTGATAGAATATATGATATTCCAATGATCAAAAATAGAACTGATAAGGAAATAGAGGCTTATTCTATAATTAAAAAATATATTAATAAAGAATTAACTTTTAGTGATGATGAAATTAAACAAAAAATTTTAACATTGTTAATTCATATATTCTTCTTGGAAGGATTAAAATTCTATATATCATTTATGGTTACATATATGATAAATAATGCATACCAAGATGCAATCCCTGGTGTTACTAAGATTATTAAATTAATTAATTTTGATGAAGATATGCATGTTGCTGTTGTTGGTGGTTTAATCAATATTTTAAAAAGAGATGAGTCAGAAGGATTTACTCATTTATTTAAATCTACATGATTCAAAGACGAATGTTATAAAATAGTAGAAGAAATTGTAGAAGATGAAGTTAGATGAGGGGATTACCTATTAAGTTTTGGACCAATTCCTTCTTTAACAAAAGAAGTATTTGAAGTATTTATGAAATATTATGCAAATGATAGATTAGATAGAATTGGACTTGAACCTTTATATAAAAATGTAGAAAAAATTGATATTATTGATTGATTTAATACTTATAAAGACATAAATAAAGATAATACAGCTCAACAAGAAGCTACTGCATTGAATTATAATATTGGTTCAATGGAGATGGATTACGAAGATAAAGATTTAGAAAAATTACTAAAAAGATTATTTAAAAGAGAAGCAGAATAAAATTTTTAAAAAATAAAAATATAAGCAAAAAAAGAATTAAAATGAACACTAAAACATTAAAGTTATCTCAATTAGAGATCGCTGTTAAAAAACACGAAGAAATAGATACAAGCTCTAAAAAAAACAGTCACATAAGTGCAAATGAAATCGTTGTAATTAAACGTGATGGAAGACAAGAAAAATACGATATTCATAAAATGAGAAAAGTATGTCTTTGAGCATGTGAAAATAATATAGAATATTGTGATAATTTATTAAGCTCTACAAGAATAAAACTTTACAACAAGATTAAAATTGTAGATGTTTATGATGAATTAATAAAAACTGCAGTAAATAACATAAGTAGAATTCATCCTTTATATGAAAATATTGCTGCAAAACTTTATTTATTAAAAATATATAGAGATTCATGACATATAAAAACAAATAGAGAATATCCACACTTAAAAGATGTTATTGAAAAAGGATTACACCATAAGTTATATTGAAGAGATATTTATTCTAAATATTCTTCTGAAGATATTGAAAAAATAAATTCAGCAATTATTCCTGAAAGGGATTATTTATTTACATTTAAATCTCTTTATACTTTTTATAGTAAATATTGTTTAAATTATAACAAATCAAAAAAACTAGAATTACCTCAACATGCTTATGTAAGAATTGCAATGGCACTTTTTATAAATGAAAATAATGATAGAGTAAAAAAAATTATTGATTTTTATAATATGATTTCTAAGCATTATTTTACTTTAGCAACTCCAATAATGCTGAATGCAGGAACTAAAAATCAACAGTTGTCTAGTTGCGTTCTTTCAAAAATGGGAGATTCTGCAAATTCTATAATGGAAACGGCTCACGATGTTGCAATTTATTCTAAATTTAAAGGTGGTAATGCAATTGATATTTCAAGTATTAGATCAAGTGGAAGTTTCATTATGGGAAATACTGGATTTTCATCAGGTCCAGTTCCATTTATAAAAATTATTGAATCAACAGTGAAAGCATTTAATCAAGGTTCATCAAGGCCAGGAGCATGTGCTATATATTTTCAGTGATGACATTATAATTTTGAAGATTTAATTGTACTTAAAAGTAATAGTGGGACAGAAGAGAATAGAGCTAGACAATTAAAGTATGCAGTTAAAATTAATGAATTATTAATTGAACGTTTATTAAAAAATAAAAATGTTACTTTATTTGATCCTGCAGATGTTCCAAAACTAAACTTTAAATATGGTAAAGAATTTGAAAGTATTTATGAAGAATATGAAAAAAAAGATAATATAAGAAAAAAAGTTATTTCTGCTAGAAAATTATTTGAGATGATAATGAAAGAAAGAGTTGAAACAGGAAATATTTATTTATTTCATGAAGAAAATGTTAATTCTGTTTCTATGTTAGATAGATATATTAACTCTTCTAATCTTTGCACTGAAATTACATTACCATCAAGAGAATCTATAAGAACTAATATAAAAGAAGTTAAAGAAAACGATTGATATAAAATTGAAAAAATTTCTACCGCTGGAGAGATAGCACTTTGTAATTTAGCATCAGTTAACTTAAATGTATGAGGTTATTTGTCTAAGGAAGAGCAAAAATATGCTATTTCTATTTTGGTCAGAGCAATGGATAACTCTGTTGATGTTGCAGTTTATCCTGTTATTGAAGGTTATTTAACTAATTCAAATTATAGATATCTAGGAATTGGTGTTTTAAATCTTGCTAATTTTTTAGCAACTAAAAAAATAGTTATTGATTCAAAAGAAGCTTTAGAAATGACTCATAAAATATTTGATGAAATAACTTTTCAAATAATTGAAGCATCAAAAAATTTAGCAAAAGAAAAAGGCCCTTTTGCAAAATTTAAAGAAACATTATGAGCAAAAGGTGAATTACCAATATTTAAAGCAAATAAAAATGCTTTAAATTTAACTAAATATAAACCAAATTTAGATAAATGAAAAAAACTGGCAGAAGAAATAAAGATATATGGAATTAGAAATGCTCAATTAATTTCTATTGCTCCAACAGCTACAAGTGGTAAAGCAATCAATGCTACTGAAAGTACAGAGCCAATTCAACATTTTTTCTATAAAGAAGATGGAAAAATAAATTTACCAACATTAGTACCAAATATTAAAAATTGAAAATATTATAAAATTGCTTCAGATTGTGACCAATACAGACTTATTGAATTAGCTGCAATCAGACAATGTTATATTGATCAAGCACAATCAATAAATATTTATTTTAAAAAAGTAAAATCACTTACTGATTTTACTCTTCACCACTTATATGGTTTTAAATTAGGTATAAAAACTTTTTATTATTGCAAAACAGAAAAAGATATTATTGATGAAATATGTGAAAGTTGTACATAATATTTTAATTATTTTATTACTTTATTTTTTATCAAAAAATCATTTAATGATTTAATATAATCTTCTGGGTCTTCTTTATGTGGAGTATGTCTTGCTTTTTCTATCAAAGAAAATTCTATATCTTTATTTAATTTTTTAATATTTTCAAATGAAGCTTTTTGATTTATAAGTCTATCATTTTTTCCAAATATTACTAAAGTAGGAATATCAATTTTTTTATAACAAATACTTAAAAAAATAAGAGTTTTCTTATTTGTTACATTAGTTAAAAGTAGTACTATTTTTTTAAAATCTTCAAATTTGTATTTAGACATTTCTCTTAATTTTTCAATAAATAAGCTAATATCAAATAATTTTTTATCAATTTTATTTGGTTCAATACCTTGCAAAATTGATGGATTAATTGGATCTTCAAGTATTGCTAAATATTTATCTTCCTTTTTCATTTTAGAAATCAAACCAACTATGATAGCACCTCCAAATGAGTGTCCTACTAAAATTGGTTTTTTTATTTTATTAGTTTTTATAAAATTTAAAACGAAATCAATATAAGCATTTAAATTTATGTCTATATCACCAAAAGGCTCTTTTCCATGACCAGGCAAATCTAATGGATAATAATTAAATTTATTTTTTTCACAGTACTTCTTAAGAACCTTGTTTGAATTTTTATTTGCCACTAAACCATGAATAAAAATTATATTTATTTTTTCCATATTATTAAATTATTAATTCTTATTTATTAAGTTTTTTTTCTTTTTTTGACTTTTTAATA
>JBOFGT010000096.1:0-4215 GCA_051649265.1 Mycoplasmoidaceae bacterium | reverse complement strand
CCTGATAAGAACTTTATTTTTAAAAAAATTAATTTTAATAATAATTTAAGAACTAATAAATTATTTTTTGAAGATAACTATAATGAAATAGAAAAAATTATCAACACAACAAACTTATTTTATTCTAATGAAAATTACTTAATATCTAATTGTAAATTTTTAGAAAAAATTGATGAAGAAAAAATTAATTTTTTAAATAATATAAATAAAAATAATATTATTTTAACTAATGTGTCAAAAAAAATAGATTCTCTGAATTTATCAAAAATAAAAAATATTGAAGTTTATTTTTTCCCTGAACTTAATATGATTACAATGAAAAATTATATAAATAAGTCATTATATGATAAAGGAATCACAATATTAAATTTTGAATTATTGCATTCTATTTTAATTCCAAATTCAAGTATTATAGATAATGAAATAAATAAACTTTCATTATTAAATATAAAAGTAATTGATGATAAAATTATTAAGAATGTTGTATATGATTATTCAAAGGAAAATATTTTTGATTTAATAATATTTCTTTTGAATAAGAATTATATTGACTTGTTTAAGTGTTTAGATAATTTATTATTTGCTGGGAATAAAATCGAAACAATTATTTCTGTAATGTCTGAGCAATTATTTAATCTTAAAAACTATATTGAAATTTTTGAGAAAGAAAATATACTTGAATCTATACATCAAAAATTAAATATAGAACAATATAAAATAAAAAAATTTTATAATATAATAAATTTGAATAGCTCATTTAAAATAAATTCAATTTTATTGAGTTTATTGGATATTGATCTAAATATAAAAAAGAAAAATTATAATTCATATATAGAATTAAAAAAATTTTTTTTAGAGGTTTAAATGGTAGAAAATAAGAAAGAAATAAAATTAAAAAAAATTAATAAACTTGAAAAAAATTTATATAATGATATTTCAAAAGTTTTGGACTTAATTTTATCAAATAATGAGCTTTCTCAAAATCTAAATGATAAAACATTTTTCAAATCATTTTCTAATTTATTAAATAATTTTAGACTGCTTGAAAATAAAATTGAACCCAATAATTCTTTATTAGATAAATACACTGGAATATTAAATAAGCTAAATAAAAAAGTTGAATTTTCAAAAGAAATACTAGATGATGAAATTGATATAAAAGATAATATAAATTTTATTAGAGTTTTTGTTAAGAATTTAACACATAAAGATTTAGAATCTTTTAATGCAGAGGAAATTAATCCGAATAATACAAATAATGAAGAAAAAACTCAAAATAATGAAAATTCAACATCATCTAATGAGTATAACTATGGTAATTATGAAGACTATAAAAAAAATATTCTAAATCAGATGGTTCAAAAAAGAATTGCTGAAGACATGTTGAGTGGAAAATACTATTTTTTTGATAGTAAACCAAAAGCTGTTCCAATTTTAAGATATATTATTGGAGTTATGATTATATTATCTTCATTAGTATTACTATCAATTGTTATAGTTGGCTCAATGACAAAATTAAAAATTCTTGATTCAAATGGTGTTGTTGTAGATCTAACTTTATTTTCAAATCCATTTACAATGATTTTTATAATTATATTCATATGTTTATTTATTTTTTCTGGTTATAAATATCTGATTCCGGTTAAAAATGATAATTCTAAATATAATCTTAGCAATTTATCTTTAGGTCTATCTGTTTTTAGTGGTATTTTATTATTATCTATAAACATTGAACCATTAATTCAAATTGATGCTATTATACAGAAGTATGTTGAAGCTGGCACAACTGAGGAAAATATTGAATTGTTTAAGGCCTGAAATTGAATTATGTTATCATTGTCATTATTACTTATATCTTTTGGAATACCAATGATAATAAATTATGTTGTTAGACCTAAAAAAGATTTAAAGCTAACTCAAGAATTGGCTGAAAAATATAAGAGAGAAATTTATGAAAAAGGAATTATTAAATAATAAATTATTGGATACAAAAAATAAAAATAATTTTAATAAATTTTTATTCCCCTTTTATCCAATTAACTTTTTTAGATCAACAATATTAATGGCACTATTATCTTCTCTAGTAGCTCTAAGAGTAATAATGCAATTTTTTACAATTCCAATACCACAATTTGGTTTAACACTTTCAATTTCACATACCCCAATAATTGTAGTTGGATGATTATTTGGTCCTGTAATTGGTTTTTTTACTGGAATATTAACCGATACAATTTGTTACTTTGCTAAACCAACTTCACCTTGATTTTACTTATATGCAATTCAAGAACCACTTTTATGTATGATGTCAGGAATATTTGGATCACTATATGTAATTAATAAAAATAATGAAAAAATGAGAAATGAAATAATTTTTTCTAAATTAGTACTTTATTTATTTGCATTTTTTACCTTGATTATTTTGATAATTTATGCTCAACCAAATAATAAATTTCAAGGCTCAAATGCATTAAAAGAAAATGATTTTTTTAATATATATAAATATGTTGCTATAGGCATTGTGATTTTTTTTGTTTTGGTCTATGAATTATTTTTTCTTTATCTATATAAAAAGAAAAAAAAAGTTGACAGACTTTTTTTATACTTAACAACTATAGGATTTCTAAATGCAATAATTTTTTCATTTTTTTTAGGAACTATTTCTGCAGTTGAATATAGTAGAATATTTTTTCCAGCAAATAATAATTTTATAAAATATGGAGCAATGTTTTATGTGATTCCAAGAGTAATCAAGGAATCAATAAAAACTCCAATTCAAATAATATTGTTATTCTCAATAGTAATGTCTGTAACTCCTTACTTTGAAAGAATGATTAATAATATTTTATTATCATGAAATTCAGGAATAGAAAAAAAAACTAAATAGTTTTGTTGTGTAATACAATTCTATTCTGTTTTTTTAATGTCTTTAATGTTCTTGCTGAAACTTTAACTGTGATAGGTTTATTATTACAATCCATAATTTTTACATTTTGTAAATTAAGATTCCATCTTCTTTTGGAATGGTTCATTGCATGAGATCTTTTGTTCCCACTTAAAGGACCTTTCCCAGTTAATTGATCTTTTCTTGACATTTTATTCTCCAATTATTTTAAAATAACCATAATAAATATAACATATTTAAAATAAATATTATATAATTTTAATAAATTTGTTTATAATTTTTTGTATTTTAAAAATATATTTTTTATAAATAAATCAATTTATAAGGATATTTATGTTTTCAAATAAATTAATATTAGAAATAATAAAAAGTGATTTAAGTATGATTCCTGGAATTGTTAAAGTACCAGAAAACAAAGATATTCAAATAAAGGGTAATGAAATTAATATTAGAATTCAATTAATGAACAACATAAACATAAGTGAAACTTCTAAATTAATACTAAATCAATTAAGATTTAAATTAGTTGATAAAACAAAAAAGAATGATTTCAACTTAAATATAATTGTGTATATTTAGACTTTGGAGAAAAAATATGAAAGTAATAAATAATTCATCCCTAATAAAAATGATTCAATATGGCTCAAAAAAGATTTCTGATAACTTTGAGTATATTAACGAATTAAATGTATTTCCAGTTCCAGATGGCGATACTGGAACTAATATGAAAATTTCTATAACTGGTGCATATGAAGCTATAAAATCATTTAGTTCTAATGATATTTATGATTTTAGTAGACTTTTTTCTAGACAATTACTTTTAAATGCAAGAGGTAATTCTGGTGTTATTTTTTCTCAAATTTTTAGAGGATTTTTTGAATCTTTAAAAGAAGGACAAACAGAAATTAAAGTATCTGATATTCCTCGACATTTAAAAGATGCTAAAAATAAATCTTATTCTTCAGTATCAAACCCAGTAGAAGGTACAATTCTTACTGTGATTAGAGTTTTATCTGAAAAAATAGATAAAGTAATAGGTGATTTTAAAACAATGCATGATGTTTTTAATTACATTGTAGAGGAAACTAAATTAATTGTTGAAGATACTCCAAATTTATTACCAGCTTTAAAAGAAGCTGGAGTTTGTGACTCAGGTGCTTATGGATTATTATGTTTTTTTGAAGGTATGTTAGAAGCTATTGATGGAAAATCGTTAGAAAGTGTAGCTACATCAAAAAACGAAATTAGTAAAACATTATTACTTAAAACAAAAAAAATATCTTACATTAATACTGTTGAAAGACAAGAAATAT
>JBOFGT010000095.1:0-2551 GCA_051649265.1 Mycoplasmoidaceae bacterium | reverse complement strand
TCCAAGTACTTCAGGTCAACCAATTCCTAATATTGAAGTTTTAGTTAATGTAAGTGGTGACTACATCCCTACAAATCCAGATTTATTAAAAATTGTTTTTAATGGTTTAGGAACTACAGGATCAATGAATATAAATATAACAAAAGATGATACAAAAATAGAAGAAGCTAAACAAATTTTAATTAATGAATTGGATGTTAATGACATTGACACTCAAAGAAATATTTATGATGGATGAACAGTAGATAACCTTCCAAATGGATTTCTTAATGCAATTAAGGGAGCATTTAATTTTGGTGATGGTTTAGATTGAGATATTGTTGTTGATAATATTACATTAACAAAGGGAGACTTTCCAGATACTTCAGGTCAACCAATTCCTAATATTGAAGTTTTAGTTAATGTAAGTAGTGACTACATACCTACAAATCCAGAAACATTAAAAATTGTTTTTGATGGTTTAGGAACTACAGGATTAATTAATTTAGAAGTGAAAAAAAGTGATTCATATGATGATATATTAACTAAAGCCACAGGTTCTTTACTTAATTTATTAACAGGCGATTTTATTGAACAAAGAGAAAAATATAATGGATGAAACAATAATTCTGCTCCTATTGAATTTAGAGAACAAATTAAAGGAATACTTTCTTTTAACAATGAAACAATAGATTGAGATAATGTGGTAGAAGATGTTGTTTTAAATACAGCTGAATTCCCATCTAAACCTGGAGATGCAATACCTCCTGTTGGAATTTCTATTAATTTGAAAGATATATATAATATTTCTAGTGGCAAAGAATATTTATCATTTAATTCTAATTCTTTTGGCTCTTCAAATAATGCAAATGTATCTATTGGTAATATGCCAGAAGTCCAAACAGCTGCAACAACTTACTTGAAAGGTTTATTAACTGGAAATCATGACAATCAAAGAAAAGTATACGAATCATGAGATAAAAAACCTAATCCAGGACTTGAATCTGAAATTCAAAAAATTGTTAAATTTAATGATGCAAGTTTTGAATGAAAAAATGTAGTCAATAATATTACTATATCAAATTTAGAAACATTTCCTCCAACGTCTGGTAATCCAATACCAGCTGTTAAAATTGAAATTATTTTAAATGATGGATATGAGGGTAATTTATCTTTTAATTCAAATTCTTTTGGAAATTCAAACTTAAATGTGAGTATCTCTAACCCTGGGCAATGTTCTGTTGCTGCTACAAATTACTTAAAACGTCTATTAAATAATAAAACTTATGAACAGCAAAAAAATGAATATGAAAGTTGAGTAACACAAATACCTATTGAACTTGAAGCAGAAATTTCAAAAGTTGCTAAATTTACTTCAACGAATATAACATGAGAAAAAATATTTAAAAACTTTTCTATAAAACCTTATGCAAACTTTCCTTCAAAAGGAAGTACAAGCAATATTCCATATATTACAATTACAATTAACTTTAAAGAGGGATATGGAACTGGAACTTCTAATAGTACATTCTTTAATACTTCTCCATTTGGACCTCCAAGTACTTCATTAATGAATCAGACTATTTCAAATATGGACTTAGAGAATAAAAACATTTTAGAATCATCATCTAGTATATTTAGCGAAAATTTTAAAAAGAATAAATTATAATTTATAATTTTAAATATAAAATTAATAAAATGTTAGAATTAAAAAACCATTCTATTAATTAATATAAATTTTAATTACTAAAAAAATTAATTATATAAATATAATTTTATTTTAAAAAACTTAATTTCTAATTAAGTTTTTTTTAATACAAATCATAAATCTTGTTTAAATTAAAATATTATAATAATTACATGAATAACAATATAAAATATTTAAAAGTAAAAGATATTAATAATATATTAGATAACTTATATCCATATAAAGATGCTGACGAATGAGATAATGTTGGATTATTTAGAAAAGCATCTAAAGATAATAAAGCAAACAAAGCTTTATTATCTTTAGATGTATCAATTGATTTAATAAATTATGCAATTAAAAATAACATTAATCTTTTAATTACTCATCATCCAATTGTAATTAATAAAAAAGATTTAAAAGATAAACATATTAAGCTTATGGTTGATAAAATGAAGGCAAATAAAATAAGCTTGATTAGTTTACATACAAACTTTGATAAAAATAAATCAGGTATGAATTATCAATTATCAAAAAAACTTAGTTGTATTAGCTCAAGAAAAGCCTTTGATAATTCATATGGCAATGTTTTTAAGCTCGAAAAAGCAATTAGTGAAGATAACCTAGTGAAACTAATAAAATCAAGCTTAAATTGCGATTATTTAATCACAAACGAATTAAAAGATAAGAAAGATATTAAAAACATTTATATTTGTGGCGGAGCTGGTTCAAGTGAAGTTGAATGCTTAATTAAACAAAATAAAAAAATCGATTGCTATATTACTGGTGAAATAAAATGACACCTATGAAATTATGCAACTGATTTAAATATAAAACTAATTGATGTTGGTCATGCAGTTGAAGATATTTTTTGTGAAACAATAA
>JBOFGT010000094.1:0-22616 GCA_051649265.1 Mycoplasmoidaceae bacterium | reverse complement strand
CCATACTTTTAATTATTTTATTGATAAAAATAAAAAATATTTTGCACTAATAAAATAAAATTTTATTATAATGTATTAGAATATTAAAAAAACTAGGAGTAATATAGTATGAAAAAGAAAATAATACTTTCTTCATTGCTAATAGGGTCTACTGTCTCTATTTTGCCACTAAATTTTATTTTTAATAATAATGCATATCAAGTACATAAAATGGAAAACGAAAATATTGATGAAGAACAATCATTATCAAATATTAACAATTTAAATACTAGAGATATTTATGTAGATCCCCTTTATGAAAAAGACTACTCTACATTATTTATTAATAATTTTACAAGCCCTGTGGTTTCTCCAAATGCTGAAATACCAGGTTTTTTAGGAGCTTGAGACAATAACTCTATTGGATCATTTCCAACAGCAATTGCTTGAACTACACAAAATCTTTTTTTATCTTGAAGTGCTAATTTAAGTGATCACCCTTCTCTTGAAGGTAAAGTTCCAAATGGATTTGTTCCAGGACTAGTTACTGCTTTACACTCTGATACTAAATATTCAACAAATAAAAGAAATCAGGTTTTTGCAATTGTTGCAAATACTTCAAATTTAGCTGCAAGAGATTATTGAATTCTTAGATACAACACACTAGATGGCTCACCAATTAAAGACGATAATCCAAAAATGCCAAAAATGCAAAGATCGCCACTACCACAAATGACTGAAGCAGATGGTAATGGTAGTGCTTTTACATTAACAAATGATACTATTAATGATAGATATCTTGCATATTATCCAGGTAAATTAAGTGATTTTAAAAATGAAATATTTGGATTTAAATTAAATGATATAAACGAAATTGAATGACTTGAAAATGCTAATCATTTTCAAGGACATTCAAATTGAACAAGTAATTCGGATCTTTCTAATGATAACCTTGTACTTGGTCTTGCGCCTTTTAACACTAGAAGAGCCACTATAGATAATCAAGCTAGTTTGGTTTTAATGGTTGCTACTAGTGCTGATTTAAGTAACTATAATTTTAAATATATAAATTTACAGGATAATCTTGCTGTTAATTCAAATTTTCAAGGAAGAGCTGTAATTGGAAGATCAAGTGGTATTTTTAACAGTGCTAAAGGAACCATTGTTGTTCCAAAAGTATATTTACCATTATCTGCAGTTCAAAGAAACATTAATCCTAATTTGCAATTATTTACTTTTAGAAATGAGGAATTCCAAGACACTTTTAAGGTTCAAATGGTAGTACCTATTTTTAAAGAAAATGAATGAATTTACATGTATCTTAGTAGTATTTTTGATAATATGTTAAACACTTATCATATTTCATGAAAGGGCGAAGGAAGTCTAAGTCAAGGTAGTTTTTTTAGTTCTCGTGCTTTTGGATCAAATCCAATGCCTCCTAATATTTCTTTTAATGAAAACTATAACAATGAAGTTATAATAACTTATCAATCACACCCAACAGATGATAGAAGATTTACTGGTAGCCAATTTAAATTTGATACTATTCCTCCTAATGGTCCTTGAAATACTTTTCCATTAAATATAGGTACTTTGTATATAGGTAGTTTGGATGATGACTCTAATAGATCCCCTTGAAGACCAAAACAAATTTGAACAAGAGATCCTTATGTTAAAGATAATTTTTTATGAGCTATGCCAGGAGGATCAACTAAAAAATATGTTGGTGTACCAGGAGAACTAACTGCCATATGAGCACAAAATGGTCGTGGTGGTACAAAACATGAGTCCTTTCAAAGAACAGCTTCTAATTTAAGATGATTAAGAGGACAATCAAATGCAAAAACTCCAAGTGAAATTACTAATGCAGAATTAGAAACATATGGTGTAGCAGCTACAAATTTTTTTAAAATCCCTTTAACTAATAATTACTTTCCACAAATTAATGTAATTTCTCCGCGAGCAATAAAAGTATTTGGAGAACCATCAAAAGATGATAGAGAGGGTACAATTCAAGGTGTTTTTACCTTAACAGAGAGTTTTGAATATTTAGCTGAAGTTTATGATATTGAATCAAAAATCCCATTTAAAGTTACTGGCTTAAATGTTAAGGGAGATAGTCCAACAACAATTAATCAAAATAATTCAATTTTAGGATTTTTACCTTCTGAATTAACACCTGAAAATTTACCAAATCTTATTGATGTTATTGGAAAACCAAATAATGCTACAGTAAGTAATTGAAGAATTACAAATCAAGACAATGCTAATGGTACTGCTAGAGTTATGGTAGATGTAAGACCTCATTACGGTGATGATGGTTCAGAAGTATCAGGTTCAAGAACATTTACAACAAATGTATCTGGATTAAAAAAAGTAAGTGGTACAACTGCAACTAGAACTCAAGAAAATGATCCTAATTTAACTGTTTGACAGATTAATTCTGATAATTCTTCAAGATTTGTCGAAATAAATAATTTAATTCCAGGTTCTTCAAATAGTGACGTTACATATTCAACTAGAGATCATGAACCATTGGAAGGTAAATTAACAATTGTTGCTTCAATTAGGGGTGGTGCATATTATGATCCTAGTAATAAAGGATTACCTTCTATTGCTGGTGATCCTCCATTAGAAATATCTATTCCATCTACAGGTTTTAAAAAAATCCCAAATACTGGAACTCGTGTATTTATAAGAACTGGTCAGTTTAATGGTGTTTTCCCAGGATTTATTAATAGTGACAATATAATTGAATATATAACTATTGATAATGAAGTTTCAGGAGCAGGATTTGATATTACTAATATTCAAGCTATTGATGGAACAGAAGGTGCTTTTGATGGAATTGTAACTTTTGATATTACTTTTGAAAAAACATATGAAACTAATGGTTTTATTAATAATAATCCTCCTACAAGATCATATCAAATTGAAGGGTTTCAAGGTGGTCCAACTCCCAGACAAACTACAATTGTATCAACTGGAAATGAATCATTATTTTCAAATACATTACCTCCAGAAATTAACGAGACTAATGTTAATCAATTTATTATTGTAGTTAATTTACCATTTGGTGTTACGCCTGTATATGAATTTGCAAATCAAAAAAATACAGGTCAAGCAAATACTGGATTCCAAGATGTTATCATTACGTTATCAAATTATCTAGATGAAGCAGGATCAGAAGCAAATAAAGTGCAGAGAACTACATTTAGAATAAATAATTTAAAAACTATGCCATCTGCTACATCTGTTACACCATTATCTGGTGATAGTAATGTATTGCCAGAACTTGTTAGTCAAGTAGGTCTTGAAAAATATTTAAGAATTAATAATAGTACTCCAATATTAGGAAAAGAAACGTCAATTGAAGTTAATACAGATAAATTAGTTTCAAATAACATTAATGGAACAATTACATTTGAATATAAATTAATAAATGCTATCACAGATTTTGGGTTTATTGAAGTATCAAATTCTATTTTAATAACTGTTTCAGGATTTCAAAGAGGTACTTTTACTACTGCTGAACAAATTGGCAATTTTAGAGATGAAAAAGCTTCTAAATTTGACCTAAATAAAGACAACTTCTTTAATTATGCTAAACTTTCAGGATACTATATACCTCTAGAGAAAGATGAAGAAGGTGGTTTTAGCGGTACTACTATTGAAAAGGTTGAAAAATTAAGTTTCGATGATACTGTAGGTGCTGCAACATTTAAAGTATCAATTCAAGGTGGTGCTATAAACCAACAAGGAAAATTTACTGTTGATCCTATTGATATCACTTTTAATTTTGATGGATTCGAAATAGTAACTCCTCAAGATAATATTATTCCAATCATTGCTGGCGCTGCTTCTGGTGCCATATTATTATTAATTGCAATTGTTGCTTCAATAATAGTAATTAATAGTAGAAGAAATAAAAAAATATTAAATGAGAAGAGAAAAACAGCTGCTCCTGTAACTCCGCTAGTAAACTCAGGACCTACTAAATCAGTTGCTTCTTCTCAAGTTTCACCACAACCAACTACTCCCATTACAAGAGGAGTAACTCAACCATCTGTACCAACTACTAATATCCCACTTCCAGCTGGATCGCCACCACAAAATGCTGCAGGTGCTAATAGACCTATTCCACCTCGTCCAGGAGTTCCACCTCGTCCAGGAGTTCCACCAAAAAGATAAAACATTAATAAATAATATAAAAAAGTAGATGAATAAATCTACTTTTTTACTTATTAAAAATCTAGAATATTATATAAAAATAAAAAATTATATATAATACTAAAATCAATCATAATATTATCTATTCTAACAATAATTACATAATTAACTTTTAAAAAATTTATTATAATTATAACTATAACAAAGAGAATTTGAGATATTATGAAAAAGAAAATATTTATTTCATTATCATTATTAATAGGATTATCATTTTCTATTTTTCCACTTAATTTCATTATGAACAACAATTCATATGAAACAAATAAAATAGAGAATGAAATAGTAGAAGAAATTAGCCCAGCTTCTAATATTTTAAATGAAAGTGATATAGGTAATGCAAATGTTTTTTACGATAAAAGTTACACTACTTTATTTACTAATAATTTCACGAATCCTGTAGTTTCACCTAACATTGAAATTCCAGGTTTTTTAGGTGCTTGGGACACTACTAAAATAGACACTTTCCCAAATGCTATTGGTTGAACTACATCCAATCTATTTCAATCTTGAAGTGCTAACTTAATTGATCACCCATCTCTTGATGGTCAAGTACCTAGTGGTTTTTCTCCAGGTTTAGTTACTGCATTACATTCTGATAATAAGTATTCTAGAATAAAAAGAAATCAAGTTTTTGCAATTGTTGCAAATACCTCAAATTTAACTGCTAGAGAATATTGAATTCTTAGATACAATACAATAGATGGAAGCCCAATATTAGATAACAACTCAAAAATGCCAATTATGGAAAAAGCACCATTACCTGAGAAAACTGCTATAAATGGTAATGGTAGTGCATTTTCATTAACACATGATACTGTTGATGATAGATATCTTGCCTTTTATTCGGGTAGATTAGAAGATTTTAAAAATGACATATTTGGTTTTAAATTAACAGTTGATAATAAAATTCAATGACTTGAAAATGATATATATTTTGATGGACATAAAGATTGAGATATTTGATCACCTGATTATTTTTTTAATAACATTGTCCTAGGAATTACTTCTTTTAATAATCAAAGAGCACCAGATGGGACAAGTTTAGCTATAATTGTTGGTATTCCTACTAATAGCCTTGTTTATGTTTTTAAAACTCTAAATTTAAAGGATGATCTTTCTATTAGTCAAAGCTTTAAGTCAACCCTTATTTACGATAATAAAATAATCAATTCTCCTTATGAAGTTCAAATCCCATTTGGATCATTAACACCTGAAGAACTTAAGAAAAATAT
The DNA here is from genome assembly GCA_051649265.1 of Mycoplasmoidaceae bacterium. Classification (GTDB taxonomy): domain Bacteria; phylum Bacillota_I; class Bacilli_A; order Mycoplasmatales; family Mycoplasmoidaceae; genus CAMREV01. The sequence continues at coordinate 17,175 of JBOFGT010000094.1, read as the reverse complement.
TAATCCAAATTTACAATTATATCCTTTTCAAGATAATTTTGGTAATACCACTCATAAAGTTCAAATGGTATTGCCTATTATAAAAGATGGTAGATGAAATTATGTTTATCTTAGTAGTATTTTTGATGTTAATCAAAACACTTATATAACTACATCTTTAGGTAATAGAGGTTATAGTCAATTAAGTTTTTTTACTTCTGATTTTTTAAGTGCAAATGATATGCCCCCAAACATTTCTTATAATGATGAAAATCCTGAAGAAATAATTATAACTTCTTTATCTAGTTCTTCTAATAATTCAAGATTTTCAGCAAATCAATTCAAATTTCAAACCACACCTCCAGATGACTTTTGAGATCCAACACAATTAAATTTAACTGATATAACTCAAACAGAATCTGTTAATTGAAAATCAAAAAACACCGTAATTAAATATCCTTATGGCGAAGATGTATATTTATGATCTTTTCAAGGTGGATCAACTAATCAATTTATCATGGAACCAACTTATAAAGAATTGCAAAAATGAGGTAAAGGTGGTATCGAACATGATGATTTCCAATCAACGGCTTCAGCATTACAATGATTGGAAGGACAATCAAATACTAAACTCCCAAGTGAAATTACTAATGAGGAATTGCAAACAATTGGTACAGGAAACAATAATTTTTTTAAGATTCCTAACTTATCATATACGAATGTTACATCTAGTATAAAATTAGAAGTTTACGGACAACCAATAAGAGATGACAAGAATGGTACAATTCAGGGTATATTCAACATAATTCAAGATCTTGTAAAAGATGGTGTTACTTATAACTTTAAATCTAAAATTCCATTTGAAGTTATAGGACTTAATTATAAAAATGATGTTCCTACATCAATTATTGAAAAGAGCTCTATTTTAAATCAATTACCATCAGAATTAACATCAGCAAACATATCAAATTTTGTAGATGTTATTGCACCACCACCAAAAGCTGTATTATCTAATTGAGCAGTTACAAATCAAAATAATGCTGCTGGTACTATAACAATTAGTGTGAATATTAATCCTCATTTTGATCAAAATGGTAGACTTGTTAATAGCTCAAAATTGCTTAATAAAAATGTAACAGGATTAAGAAAAATAAGTGGAACAAGAGCTGTTAAAAGTACAGCAATTATTCCATCAAATAAAACAGTATGAGATTTTACTATTTTAGAAGCTCCAAATTTTATTGAAGTAAAGGATTTAATTCCAAATTCTGATATTAATGATGTTTCATATTTAATTCGAGATTATAAGCCATTAATTGGTGAATTAACAATTGTTACTATAGTTGATCCAGGATCATATTATAATCCTAATAACAATGGATTGCCTTCTACTGCTAGTGATCCTCCATTAGAATTGCCTATTATATTTCAAGGTTTTAAAAAAATTCTTGGTGGGACTATAGTAATTCCAGGAACTGGTCCATATGTAGATATTTTACCATCATCTATTAATGAGAATAATATAATTGATTATATTACTATCGAAAATATGTTCCCAGGATCAATATATACATTTTCTAATATTACACCTAATGATAAATCAAATAATTCATCTGAATGATTTGTTTCCTTTGATATAGTTTTCGACAAAGAATATGACACAAATGGATATATAATTAATGGTCAAAAAAAAACTTATCAAATTAGAGGTTTTGAAATAGAAAGAGTAACAGAAGAAAACAATTTTATTCCTATAATTGCTGGTTCAGTTGGTGGAGGTATTTTTTTATTACTTTCGTTTCTTTTATTAATATTTTTATTGATGAGGAGAAAAAAATCATCTAAAAGCGATTATACTCCTCAACCTTCTGAAATTGTTTTTCCATTACAAAGTAATCAAGAACAAATATATCAACAAAACCAAACCCAAGAAGTTGACTTGGAAAACAAAAATGATGATGAATATAAAGACTTGCCACCTCGAATAATTTCAAAGGATCCTAGAAAAACTCCCTTTTCTGGAGTACCTTATAGTCCAGAAATGAGTAGATTAAAACCTTCTCCACCTCCAAGAAGACCTGTTACTTCAAATATTTCAAAATCTCCTAAGTCAAATACCCCTTTCAAAAGATAATAAATTAAAAAATTAGCATAATATTTTTTAAATAAAGTATCCAATAAATGCAATTAAATTATTTCCAAAATGAAGTAATATAGGAAATGTAATATTTCTAAATTTATAATAGAAGAAACCATTTACTAATCCCATTGGCATGTATATTAATAAATTAATTCAATCACCTGATCTTGATATGTGAACGAATGCAAAGAAAATAGCTGATATTGGTCACATTCATCATTTGTTAGAACTAATTTCAGCAATTGCACTTCTAAAGACAAATTCTTCCATTAATGGAGCTATAATAACAATAGAAAAAAACATAATTGAAATTGCATAGGGACCTTTTAAAGAGTTTTGAATATTTGATTCATTATCTGGATTACCTCCACCAATACCAAGAGTTATTAATCCAAAAATTGAAAAAAACAATATGAATGCAAAGAATCCTATTATTGATAATAAAATAAAGAATTTAACATTGTTTTTATTAAAAAATACTTTTATTTGTTTTATAAAATCATGATTTTTTATAAAGTAAATACCCAATATTATGAAGGGAATGATTACACTGGCTATTAAGTTTAAAGAATCATTATCTATATTTGTGTAAAAAAGTATTTGTGAAATAATAAGTCTACCTGGATAAAAATATAATAATATTCAAAATCTGTTTTTTAAAAATAAGCTGGTATTCTTTTTAAAAAGTCAAATGATACCAATTGTAGAACAAAAAACTTTTATAAAAACTATATCAAAGTAATAAATAAATAAAAATTTATTTTCATTATCAATAATATTATTCAGAAAAAAATCATCAACAGTTTTAGGTCATTCAGGATAAATAATTGTTCTGATGATATTTCAAATTATTTGAATAAAAATATAAAATGTAAGGAAAAAAAATATGTCTTTTGTTTCAAATTTTTCTATATATTCTTTTGGTGTTCCAAATCTTTTTAATTCATTTTTAAAATAACTAGCAAATTTCATATTTTCTTGTTTCATATTAATATTTTACATTTAATTTTTTTTTTATTATAATTAAATGGTTTATTATTATCCAAAAATTTAACATAATGAAAATGGAAAAAATATGACCCAAAATTTTTCTTTTAGTAATCTAGATTTAGTTTTATTTTCTATATCTTTGCTATTGCTTTTTTTAGCAATATTATTTTTATTTTTATTTATAAAAAGCAAAAAAAAAATAATAAATAATGATCAAATAAATTATAAAAAGAAAGAATTACAAGAATCAATAAACAAGTACGAAAAATTGAATGAAGACCTTAAATTAGAAATAGAAGAATATCTAAAAAAATCATTGAAAATAACGGGACTATCTATTGATAATGTAAAAAAAATATTAATAGAAGATATTGAAAAATTTTATAAAGATGAATTATCAAGAGAAATAAAATACTTGAGAGAAAAAAATAATGATGAAATAAATAAATTATCCTCAAATATTTTAATAAACTCAATGGAACAAATATATGAAGATGTTATTATTAAAACTTATTCAAGTATTGATGTTGACGAAGAAAAAAAAGGAAGATTAGTTGGTAAAAATGGTATTATGCTCCATGAATTCGAAAAAATTACTGGTGCTAATCTTAGAATTGAAAAAGATGCTCCCGCAAAAATATCTTGTTTTAATCCATTAAAAAAGGAAATAGCCATTAGAACATTTAAAGCCTTTTTAAGTTTAGATAAAATAAATTTTAACAATCTTAATAAAGTATATAAAAATGAATTTAAAAAAATGGATGAAGAATTGATTAATTTTGGGAAGCAAGTTGTTGAAGAAAATCTTAAAATAACTAATTATATTCCCAAAGGTTTATATTACTATATTGGTAGATTGTATTATAGAACTTCATATTCTCAATCAGTATTTACTCATTCAATAGAATGTGCAATTATTTCTTCATATATTGCAGCAGAACTTGGATTAGATTCAACGAAAGCTAAGTTATGTGGATTTCTCCATGACATTGGTAAATCTATAGATTATGAGGAAAATAATGATCATGTTGAGTCTGGCATTAAATTAGCTAAAAAATTTAATTTACCTAATTATGTAATTAATACTATTCATTCACACCATGGTGCAATAAAACCAGATAATGTTTATGCAATTATAGCAAAAATATCAGATAAATTATCAGCATCAAGACCAGGTATTAGAAAAACTGATTTCAAAGAAAATCTTGAAAGAATAGAGTCAATTGAAAATATATGCAAATCATTCAATGGTGTTAATAATGCTTATGTTTTAAAATCAGGAAGGACTGTAAATGTAATTATAGATTCTAGAATTATTAATAATAATGATATACATATTTTGGAAAAAAAATTATTATCAAAATTTAATGAAGAAGAATTAACTTTAAATGTTCCAATTGAAGTATCAATTATCAAAGAAAAAAATTAATAAAAATATTTTTATTTTTCATACATATGATTTATATATGAATATTTATAAAAACAAGGGAATGTATTTAGAGGATTTATTGAATAAGACATGTAATTATTATTTGTTAAATGAGATTGCTTATATTACAAAAAGATTTTTGCCAATACAAGTTTTAGAAAGAAAGGAAAATAAAGTTAAAGGACTTTTACTAGATAAATCAACTGTTGATTATAATGGTTTGTATAAAGGTTTATATATTGATTTTGAAGCTAAAGAAACAAATAAGAAATATTTAAATTTAAATGTTTTAAAAAATCATCAAAAGAAACATTTGTTTTTAATAAATAGACTTAATGGAATATCATTTTTAATAATTGGATTTATCAATAATGAAGATCATTTTTTTGTATTGAAATGTGAAGATATTAATAATTTAATAAAAAATAAAATAAAAAAAATAGATATTGATTATTGTTATGAAAACTTCTTTAGTATAAAAATAATATTTCCTGGGATATTGGATTTAGTAGGTTTTTTAAATTGCATGGATTAATTTAATGTTATATAATTATTATAAGGTATTGTATGAGTAGTGATAAAACTAAAAAATTTTATAAAAAAATCATGAATAATTCAATTGCATTCTGAATCTATTTTATTTTTCTTGTTTTTACACTTATTTACATAATTTCATTAAGATATTATAATATTGGAATAATTAACTTATTTAATTTACCAGCTGATTATTTATTCAAATTTATTTGAGAACCTAATTTAGAAGGTCCAAACAAATTATTAGATATTTACTTTAATATTGGCTTTTTTGCATCAGCCCTTATAGGATTTATAGCATATTTATACGGTCTAATATCTGCATTTATAATTAGATCAAAAGCTAATAAAATTTACTTAATGAGCAAGATAAAAAGTGGATTTTTTTTATTTAATGCCATTTTAAACATTACAGGTATTTGAATAATATTCTATTTAATTTCTTGATCTTCTCTATATAGAGAGTTTAAGGCATCTAATTCATAAAAAATATAATAATCAAATTATTATATTTTTACTTCATGTATACTTATTTCTTCGTCATTTAATAAATCTATTAATTTTTCAAGTTCACTAATGTCTTTTACATAGTCTTTTATAAATCATTGAATAAATTCAAATGTTTCATAATCCTTATTATTCAAAGCAAATTCAGCTAATTCATTAACAACTTCTCTATTTTTAAGTTCTTTTTTTAAAATTTCACTCATAATAAAAATCACATTTTTTCTAATAGATTTTTCTTTATTGATATTTTGTAATATATCTGTTTTGATTTTTGTTAAATTTATTTCTAATGTTTCTTTGAAGAACACAAGAAAGTCATATATTCTTGTTATATGTGCTTCTGTTTTATCATTTGCTAATTTTTTTACAAATTTTGCAATGTTATCAACCCCTAGTTTATCAATAATTGAAGCATAATACATATAGTTATTATGAGCATCTAATTCAACATTGTATAAGTTATTTAATTTATCTATAATTTTTTTATCTTTTTTCATTTTGCCACCTCTTGATTTTTATTATATATTTTTTATTTATTATCTTTAATGTATTTATTGTCTAAATCTAGAAAGTAACCAATTGGTTGATTTGTTGCTTTACAGAGTTTTTTATCCATTTCTTCATCGACGAATGATTGAATATTTTTATCTAAAAAAGATTCAAGAACATCGAATTCGATTCCTGCTTCTATTGCTAATTCATTAATATCCCATTTTTGAGCTTCTATTATATCCATTAAGTAATATTTTGATGGTCAACCTTTTGTCATAAGTTTTTTCCTTAAAATAATATATTATTATTATATTATTATTTTATACTTAAATATAATAAAACTATTTATTAAAAGGTTTTTTAAATGTTTAAAGAAGAAAATCAAGAAATTAAAGATAAAACAAATGAAGAATTGGAATCAATTTTAATATCTTGTTTATTAAATAATCATAAAAATTCAGAAGATATTTTTTTATTACTTTCTTCAACAGATTTTGGTTCTGAAAATAATCGTATGCTTTTTGCAGCTGCAAATGAACTTAGAAAAGAATCAAAAATTAATGATACTGTTTCATTAATTAGCTACATTGATTCAAATCAAAGTTTTCAATTTAATAACTACAATAATTACATTAAAAATTTATCATCTAAATATAGCTATGAACCAAATATAAAAGCATATATAGAAATTGTAAAAAATAATTCAATTATTAGACAATTAAAAAATTTTGGTAATTTATTGTCTGAAATAAATATGGATGTTACAAATAGCGGAGAAATACTATGAGATTTAGAAAAAAGATTTCTTGATATTACTAATAGCATTAAAACTAAAGACGTAGAAACATTATCTGAGATAATGTCTAAATATCATAATAAATTAGAATCAATGAAGGATAGAATAGAAAATCTTACTGGAATAACTTCAGGATACCCCAAAATTGACAAAATAACAAATGGTTTTCAACCAGGAGATTTAATTATTTTAGCAGCGAGACCAGGTATTGGCAAGACAGCAATAGCTTTAAATTTTTTGTTAAATGCATCAAAAGAATTATTGGATTTAAACTTAAAAAAAGATCATACTGAAAAGGAAAAAATTGTTTTAATGTTTTCAATGGAAATGGGAAATCTTCAAATTTCAGAAAGATTAGTTTCAATTCAATCTGGAGTTGATATTACTACAAATAGAAGAGGCGAATGAAAGGGAAATGAGTGATTATCTGTTAGTGAGACGATATCAACCTTAAGTGGATATCCAATATATATTGATGATAGTAGTAGTTTGTCTATAATCGATATTCAATCTAAATTAAAACAATTATCTAACAACAAAGAAGTTAAACTAATTGTAATTGATTACTTACAGTTACTTAAGGGACCTAATTCAAAAGTACAACAAGTAAACAGACAACAAGAAATTGCTAATATTTCAAGAACACTAAAAAGTATTGCGAGACAATATGAAGTTCCTATTATTGCTATTGCTCAATTATCTAGAAAAATTGAAGAAAGAAAAGCGGAACATAGAAGACCAATTCTTTCTGATATTAGAGAATCAGGAGCAATTGAACAAGATGCAGATATAGTATCATTTTTAAATTATTTAGATGAAGAAGGATTTACAAAAAATGCGGAAAATAAAAATAATAATGTTATGGTAGAATATATTATAGCTAAGCATAGAAATGGTGCCACTGGTTCTGTTGATTTGCTTTTTAAAAAATCGATAGGTAAATTCATATCTGAAAATTATGGATATAGGAGTTAAGATGAAAAAAATTAATTTAAAAAAATTATTATTATCAACTATTTTATTAGTATCAACAGTAAATCCAGTATTTTTTATGGTTTCTTGTTCTGCTGCTACTATAAGTCAAATAAACACTTCGATTAAAATAAAAACAAATAATAAATTTTTAGGTAATGATTTTTCATTTATTCCTGGCCCTCAACCAACATTTAAAAAAAATGATAAAAATCTTGATACTAAAAATGATGAATTATTCTTTGATTATTGAGCAAATATTATTGCTCCATCATATGCTTTAGCTTCATCAGCAATAAGTTTGGATTCATCAAGACCTAACTCACATTATTTGTCTGTAAATGCATTTAATAGTGATAATAGAGAACCAAGTTTTAATTATGCTATTTCTAACTCATGAGTTTCTGGATCTGATATTTATGTTGGTGATGAATATAGATTCAAATTAATGCCTTTTGAAATGAATTTAAATATTAATGGAGATATACCCCCAAGAGTTGATAAAGATACTGAATTAGATAAAATAGCTTTAAAAACTAACGTTACAATGAAAAACTTATCTATTAATTTTTCTTATTTTAATATTTCCGATGGAACAAAATTTGATAATGATACTGCAATTAAACAATTAAAAATTTTTTTTCCTCAAATTAATTTTAAATCTGATTATATGGTTAATTTGGATTTATCAAGCATGACAACATACGAAATTGTAAATCTGGATGAAGATGAAACTCCAGTTGTCCCTCAACCCGGAGAAAAATTTAATCCAGCCAAAATGAAAGTTAAGGTTTCAAATAGTTATTATATTTCTAATACACCTGGAAATGAAAATAACAAAATAGATATTTCTAAAGATCTTTCATTGTTTAAAGATTGATTATTAAATCCAGAAAAAATTGATTCAAAATATCACAACCTAATTACAAATATATCTTCAACTACAGCTTTAATATAATGAATTATTTAATTAAAACCGATTGAAAAGAATTTATTGATCAATTATGCATAAAGCATGAAGAATTTTTAAAAATAGTTGAAAATGAATATAATAAAAAAACAATTTTTCCAAAAAAGGAATTAATCTTTAATTGCTTCAACTACTTTAATAAAGATGAATTGAAGGTAGTAATATTTGGACAAGATCCTTATCATGGTTTTGGACAAGCAAATGGTTTAGCTTTTTCTGTTGATAGCAATCAAAAAACACCTTCATCATTAAAAAACATTTTCAAAGAGCTTGAAAATGATTTGAATATTAAAAGAACATCTTCTGATTTATCTGATTGAGCAAAGCAAGGAATATTATTCTTAAATACTTATTTAACTGTTGAAAAAAATAATCCTTTATCACATAGTAAATTAGGGTGAGAAACATTAATAAATGATATAATAAATTATATAAATTTAAACTACCCAAATACTATTTTTGTTTTGATGGGGAATAATGCAAAAGGAAAAGCTCCTTATATTTTAAATAAAAAAAATATAATAGCTACTTTTCATCCATCTGGTTTGAGTGCAAATAGAGGTTTTTTTGGCTGTAAATTATTTACACAAATAAATGATTTATTAGAAAAAAATAAAATGAAAAAAATAAATTGATAAGTATTTAAAAGGAATTAATTATGCTGATACTAAAAGGCACTTCTTTGTCTACTTCAATAAATAGTGCATTATCTTCTGAAGAAATGGTATATATTTTTTTAGGTTTTTTAGTAATTTTAATATCTATTATGTTTGTTAAAAAAATGATTTATCGTTATAGATATAAAAAAAGATATTATATATTACCAAGAACAAATATTAAAGGAATTTCATATATTGCAATGGTTGTTGCACTATCTGTTGCAATAATAACTTTATTAACAATTATTACATATAATTCACTTGCAGTTCTTTTTAGATCATTTCCAGGTACAAGAATTACATTGGAAGGTATATTAATAAAAATTGGCGGATTATTATTTGGGCCATTTATTGGTATGTTTATTGGTGGAGCCACTGATATGTTAACTATTGCTTTAACTGCTGGTGTTTTTCACTATGGATACTTTATTGGAGCATTAACATATGGTTTGTTAAGTGGTTTTATTAGAACATTAGTTATTTTTTCTAAAAGAAAAGAATGAAAATTTGCACTATACTCATCTATCTCATTAATTTTATCATGTGTTGGTATTTGTTTATTTTTAATAGGAACAGTAGCTAATTGAGATTTAAACACTCCTTTATCAATTTCCTTTTTAGGAAGAGATTTAAACTTTAAAATGCTACATATAATATTAATGATATCTATAATGAATTCAGTTGGAATAATAGCGATAATGCTTTTCTATTTTGTTTCAAATAAGTCTAATAAAAAATGAATTAGTAATCAATTTATGACATTTTGTCCTGTTATTTCATTAGTATTCATTTCAGAAGTTATTGTTAACTTATTTATGTTACCAGTTTTTGATGCTGATATTTCAACACTTGGATATGCTCATTGAATTACAATTAGAGGTTTTTTATTTATTCCCCTAGTATTAGGAAACATAATAGTCATATGACCAATTTATAAAATTATTTATCCGCTTGTTGGATATAAATATGAGCAAGATATTATTGAGGACATTCATATACCATTAATTAATTATAAAGAAAAATTATGAGCATAAAAAATAAATATAATTCAAAAGAAAAAATAATTAAATATTCTAAAAATTTATTAATAAATTTAACAGATGAAGAAATTAAAATTCTTATAAAAGAACTAGATGAAGTTTTTGAAGGTTTTTTAGATTTTTATAACATCGATGATAAAAATTTAGAACCAACAAATTATATTTTTGGAAATATAAAATCTCTAAGAAAAGATGAGCCAATAATTAGTGATAAGAAGGATAAAATTCTTAAATGTTCAAAAACATTTGATGGTAAGTATATCAAGGTTTAATTAATTATGAAAAGCAGAATAGAAAACTTTAAAAAAGTTATTGATCAAAATAAAAAATTAAATTTTATTATTTCAAATGTCAATTATGAAAAAATGAAAATAAAAGAGGGAAAACTTTCAAAATTTTGTTATGTCATAAAAGATAACATATCGCTAGAAGATCATTTAACAACTGGAGGTTCTTCTTTTTTAAGGAATTATATTGCACCATATAGTGCAACTATAATTGAAATTCTTAATAAAGAAGGTGCAATACCAATTGCTAAGTCTAATTTAGATGAGTTTGGACTTGGTGGAACAGGAACATTTTCATATAATGGAGATGTATTGAATCCGTTTGATCAAAAAAGAATAACAGGCGGTTCTTCTTCTGGTTCTGCTGTTGCTGTAGCAATTAACGCATGTGATTTCTCGATAGGAACAGATACAGGAGATTCAATTAGAAGACCTGCTAGTTTTTTAGGTGTGATTGGATATAAGCCTACATATGGTTTAATAAGTAGGTATGGAGTATTACCATATTCTCCCTCATTTGATCATGTTGGATTATTTGCAAAAGATATTAAAATCATTCAATTAGTTATGTCAATAATTGCAAAACATGATGATAAAGATTTTACATCACAAGATATAAAAATTGATTTTTTAAAAGAAAAATACAACAAAAAAATTAATATTGCAATCTTAAATGAAACATTAAATGACGTAAGAAAAGAAGTGATTGATATTTTTAATTCCACACTAAATAAAATAAAAAATATTAATATTCAAAAACAAAACTTTGATGAAAAAATTTTAAAAATTATTCCTTCTATTTACAAAATCATATCATATTCTGAAGCTGTTAGTTGTTATCAAAATATGACTGGAATAACTTTTGGCGAAAATATGGGTGGTAAAGATTTTGAAGAAATTGCGACAAATAATAGAACTAAAAATTTTGGTAAAGAATTAAAAAGAAGATTTATTATAGGTTCATTTTGCACATCAGAAGATAACTATAATGATTTATTTTTAAAATCAAAAAAAATTAGAACATTAGTTATTGATGCAACAAATAAAGTTTTTGAAAAAAGCGATTTTATTGTTTCCTTAGGTTCTAGTGATATTGCTCCATTAAATAAAGATATAAAAGAAAATAAAGTAAAAGATAAATTAGCTGATAACTATTTACAAATAGCTAATTTTGGAGGATATCCTTCAATAACTATTCCAATGGGATATGTTGATAAAATGCCAATTGGAATAAACATCATGGGAAAATTAAATTCTGATTCAGAGCTTTTATTTTTTGCTAAAAAATTAATTAAAGATTTAGATTTTGGAGAAAAAAATGATTAATTATTTTATTACAATTGGTATAGAAGTTCATACTATTGTTTCTTCAAAATCTAAAATGTTTTCTCCATCTTTAAATTCTAAAAGCTCAAATCCAAATACTGAAATAAATGAAATAGATTTAGGATTACCTGGAACAATGCCTTCTGTTAATGAAGAAGTAATTAGAAAAGCAATAGTACTAGCAAAATTTTTTAATATGGAAATTGATAAAAGTATAAGATTTGATCGAAAAAATTATTTTTATCAAGACTTACCTAAAGGATTTCAAATAACTCAGCAATTCTTTCCAATTGGAAAGAATGGATATATTGACATAAAATTAAGAAATAAAACTAAAAGAATTGAAATTGAAAGAATTCATCTTGAAGAAGATACAGCTAAACAAAATAAAATTAATAATCGAATATTTCTTGACTACAATAGATCTGGATTACCATTAATTGAGATAGTCACAAAACCTACAATACATTCTATTGAAGAAGCTTCAGTTTTTTTAAGAACATTAAGACAGGCATTACAATTTAATTCAATTTCAGATGGAAAAATGGAAGATGGATCAATGAGAGCAGATATAAATATATCTATTGCTCCAATTGGAAGTAAAAAATTGGGAACAAGAATTGAAATAAAAAATATCAATTCAATTAATAATGTTGAAAAGGCAATTGAATTTGAAGCAAATAGACAATATCAATTAATTATTGCTGGAAAAAAATTTGGTAATGAAACAAGAAGATTTAATGATTTAAATAATACAACAGAATTTATGAGAGAAAAAGTATCAGATTTAGATTATAGATACATGACTGAACCAAATATATTGAGCATTAATATTGATGAAGAATTTATTCAAAAATCACTAAAAAAGTATAATTTAGATTTCAGAAAAATTGAGAAAAATTTAAGCGAAAATGGACTAGATGATGTAATGATTTCTCATTTAATTAATGATTATAATTTATTTAAAATTTTTAATGAAATTAATAGAAAATGTAACGATTCAAGAGAAGTTTACAAATGGCTATGTATTGAATTTATTGGACAAATTTCTAAGAAAGAAATTGAAATAGAAAATATTCCTAATATTTGAATTGATAATATTATTGACCTGATTCAAAAAATAAAAACAAAAGAAATTAACGCAAAACAAGCTAAAGAATTAGTTAAGCATTTTATTGAAACAAATAAGAAAATATGTGATCTAATTAAGGAACTAAAATTTTCTCAAATTAATGATCCTAAGATAATAGATGAAATTTTAGATAAATATATCAAGGAAAATAAAAAAATGATTGAACAATATGAGGAAAGACAAGAAAGAGTAGAAAAATTTTTTATTGGAATGGTTATGAAAGAAACAAATGGACAAGCTAATCCCAATATTTGTTTAGAATTATTTAGGAACAAAATAAAAAAATAAAATTAGCTTTATACTATTTCTATTTTTAGTGCCGAATATTTTATTTTAATTTCATCCAATGCTATTTGAGCTTGATCTAAGTTTCTTACATTTATAGTTAGGTCAAGTTTTGTCTTATTTTCTGTAACTTTTGTTGTATTAATTTCTATTATTTTAAAACCAAGATCTATTATTAAATTAATCACTTTATTTGATATTTCTTTATATATTTCCATTGTAATTTGACAATTAAACAGTCTATCAACATTTTCTAATCTATCATAATCCCAATAAAGAACAACTTCCTTCTTGTTTTTTTGATATGATTGACAATTATAATTATGAACAGATAATTCTCATCTATCTATTATTCCAATACATTCAATCCCTGGTATTTTTGAACAACATTTTGGATAGACTATTTTTTTATAAAATATGCCACTTAAATCCTTAAAATAAAAATCAGATTTTTTTTTGCTTTCAAGAAAATAATATTTAATTTTGTTTGTTCCAATTAATATTTTTCTTTTATGATTTGAATTCAAGCACATGTTTACAACATTTGGATTTAATATATCAATTTTCTTGTTTTCCAAGAAATTAATAAACTCTGAAAATGATTTGAAACCTATCGTAATTATTCTTGCTCTAATTTCATCTTCAGTTGCACAGTCATTTCCAATTCTTTCCTTTATTTTTTTTAAGAAATCATTTATTGTTTTTTCATTTTCATTTTCTATTTCTAAAAAATATCTATTTATCTTGTCCTTTGCTTCATCCATAGCACATCAATCTAATCAATCAAGAGTGCATTTAATTTTTGTGGAGTAATTTCCTTCTATTACACTACCTGGTTTCATGTTCTTGTATAATTCAGTTTTTTTATGGTCCATCATTATTGAAGAAATTTTTAAAAAGTCTTCAGGATTTGCTTTGAATGCTACATCTAAAACTGTTTGATTTTCATCAACAATATATCATTTGCTATTATTACGATAAAATACTTCAAAAAATCTATTTTTTGAAATTTTATTTATATTTTCATAACCATCATTTTCTGATATTTTTGCAACTTGATTCACAATTTTATTTATGACTTCGTTATTTGTACCCTTTCTTTCTTTGTATCTTCAATGAGCTGCTAAACCAAAAGATGAAATTTCGTCCATTTCTTGATTCCTAATTTGTAATTCAATATAGATTCCCTCATAAACAATAATAGTATGTAGAGACTGGTATAAATTCAGTTTTGGTCTCGAAATATAATCTTTGAATCTTTTAGATAAAAATGTAAAGTTTAGATGAGCTATTCCAAGTATTTTATAACAATCCAATTGAGTTCCACTTATAATTATTCTTGAAGCAAAAATATCATAAACATCTTTGACTCTAATTTTTTCAACATTCAATTTTTTATAAGTAGAATAAGCGCCCTTAGTTCTTGTTTTTAACTCAACGTTAATATTATCATTTTTTAATAATTTAATTATTGTTTGGTTAAATTCATCAACCTTTTTTTGATTTTTTTGAATGTATTTTTCTGACTCAATTTTTGTTTTTTCATATTCATTAGGATATAAAACTGCAAATGATAAATCTAATAATACTGTTTTTAGATCATACATACCAATTCTTCCAGCAATATTAGCAAAAACATCAAATGTTTCTTTTGCTATTCTTTTTTGTTTTTCAGTATTCAAATGATTTATTGTATTCATATTATGAAGCCTATCAGCAAGCTTAATAATAATAATTCTAATATCAGTAGAAATAGATAACAATACTTTCATTAATGATTCATTTGTATAAACTTTTTTCTTATCGTCTTTTGCTCTATTCTCATTAGTGACTGTTGATACTTTTGTAACACCTATAACCATTTTTAAAACATCTATACCAAATCGATCATCAATTTCTTTTTCTATTGTTTGAGTATCTTCTAAAACGTCATGAAGTAAGCCAGCAATAATTGTATTGGCATCCATTTTTCATTCACATAAAAAAATAGCAGCTTCTAATGGATGGATAATATATGGTTCTCCACTTTTTCTAAGTTGATTTCCGTGCTTAAATTTAGCAAATTCTCAGGCTTTTTTTACTTTATCTATTTCCTTCTTAGAAAATTTATTTTTCTTTAGTAATTTATAAAATTCATTAAGCCTTTTTTCTAAAATTTCCATATATTTTTTTATCTCCTGATTTAATCAATTATAGTATAATAGTTATGTTATGAAAGTCAAAAATAAGGCAAAAAATAATTTTAGTGGTTCTTCGTGAATAAAAACAAAACATTATTTATTTATATTCTTAAAATTTTTTTTAGTAATAGGCGTATTAATTGGCTCAGCACTGTCAATAATTTTTAGTTCTTTTTATATTTCTAAAAGTGAAAATAGTACTGGAGAATTTGGCAATACTTATAATATAAGATTTGAAGTTGACTTAGAAGTTGATGAAGAAAATAAAAACCTTTCAGGTAATCAAACTAATTCAATAGAATCTTCAGAAAATAGATTAAAGATTACCGCAGAATCATTTGAAGAATGATTATTTTCTAGAGAAATTTATAATGATGGTGTTCAATATTCTATTAAATCAAATTCAAATGGTAATTATTCTGGATGAATATTTACAAATTTATATAACATTGATAAGGTAGACTTTCAATTTAACAAAGTTGATCAAGATCCAATGAATGTTATTTCAAAAAATGTAACAAACAACTTCATTGAAGTAATTCCTTATGACAAAACTAGAAATCCTAATCAAATTCCTACTAATAATACTACACTTATTAATTCAATTGGAATGAATGCAACAAACCCTAAAAAATCCTCTTTACCAACAGAACAAGCTAAAGATAATAATTCATCTTTGGAAAATCCTGGTGTAGAATTTACTTTTCCTTCAAATGTTAATATAAAAAGATTTATGGAATTTAAATCGGGAACAAATACAGATATTTCTCGTTTGCCAGAAAATTATAAGTGATTTGTGTTTAATGATTTAGATGGTTTAATTCAAAGATTAAACTATGTTAAATCAGTTTCTTATTGAAGACAAAATGAAAACGCTGCAAGGTATTTAGAACTTGGAGAAGCTGGTCTTTTTCCATTAACTCTTTATGATCCAAGCATTAATGAAAGTGATGAAGGAATTCCAAATGGCGTTAACAACTTAAACCATATTGAATTTTTATATGAATCTCTTACTGATGAAGAAAGAACTTGAGGAGACATTTCAAGTAGTGGTAATTCTGATGATACTGTTACTGTAAACAAATCTAATATTTTAGATTTCTATAATCAATTTGATAGCAGAGCACCATCTGGTGCTACTGATAAAACAACAGGAAATTTTGATGCTTCAATTCAACCTCTAGTTCAAAAACATATTATCGCTGAAATAGATTATTTAAATTACCACAAATGATTTCCACAAGCACATGAGTTATCTGCTGTAGTTGAAGAAACATCAACAAGTAATTTAACTAGATTACCAAGTGCTGGTCAAATGTCAGGACCAGAAGATGTTAATACTATCAAAATTCCAGTTGAAACAGAAACTTCCCTACCTAATTTTTTATTTAATGGTTCAATAAATAAAAGTGTTGATGAATTAATGAAATTTTTTAATGAATATGCGTCTTTGAGCC
>JBOFGT010000093.1:0-25148 GCA_051649265.1 Mycoplasmoidaceae bacterium | reverse complement strand
AAACGGTTCTTGTGCAAGAGTTAATTCAAAATATTGCTACTGGTCATGGTGGTTTATCTATATTTGCTGGTGTTGGAGAAAGGACTAGAGAAGGCAACGATCTTTATTATGAAATGATAGATGCAGGTGTTTTGAATAAAACAGCTCTTGTTTTTGGACAAATGAATGAACCACCAGGAGCAAGAATGAGAGTTGCTCTTACTGCATTAACAATGGCAGAACATTTTAGAGATAATAATAATCAAGATGTCTTATTATTTATTGATAATATTTTTAGATTTACTCAAGCTGGATCAGAAGTTTCTGCATTATTAGGAAGAATGCCCTCAGCTGTTGGTTATCAACCAACTCTCTCATATGAAATGGGCCAATTGCAAGAAAGAATAACATCTACAAAGAATGGATCAATTACATCAATTCAAGCAGTTTATGTTCCAGCAGATGATTTAACAGATCCTGCTCCTGCAGCTACATTTTCCCACTTAGATGCAAGAACAGTATTAGATAGGAAAATATCTTCATTAGGAATATTTCCTGCAATCAACCCATTAGATTCATCTTCAAGAGTTTTAGATCCAAACATAATTGGCTTAGAACATTATAAAGTCGCTATTCAAGTAAAAGAAATTTTACAAAAATTTGAAGAACTTCAAGACATTATTGCCATTTTAGGTATTGATGAACTATCTGAAGAAGATAAAACTATTGTTTCAAGGGCTAGAAAAATTAGAAATTTCTTATCTCAGCCTTTTTTTGCTAGTCAAAAATTTACTGGAATACAAGGTGTATATGTAAAAACCGCAGATACAATAAAAGGATTCAAAAAAATATTAAATGGAGAATGTGATCATATTTCTGAACAGTCTTTATTATATGTTGGAAAAATTGAAGATGCATTTATTAAAGATAAGGAATTAAAAAATGAAAAATAATTTCTTTCATTTAAAGATACTAACTTCAAAAGGAACAGTTTTTGATGATGATATTATTAGTATTAATTTTAAAAATGAAAAAGGACATACTACTTTTCTAAAAGATCATTCATCTGAGATTGGTTTAATAGAAAAAAATAGTTGCGTGATAATTAAAAAAGATAATAAAAAAACCAAGCTATTTCATAGTACTGGTGTTTATTCTTTTATTAATAATGTTATGAAATTTATTGTTGATAATTGTAGTGAGGATGAATCAAATGTTACTAGTATTAGTTTTTCAAAAAATGAAAAAGTAATTATTGGTGATAATCAAATTGTTCAAAGTAATTTTATTATTGATAATAAAATTGGAGTTAAAGAAGAAATTATTCAATTTGAAATTAAAAAAATTTTTAAAGAGATGAAATAATTTTATACATATTTTATAGAATTCATTAGGCAAGAAATAATAAATTCTTCATCCTTAATCTTAAATTTAAAATTAGGGTTTGGGTTAAAGAAGTATTCCCCAATTGATCAAAAAAACGAATCAAAAATTCCAGGATAATTTGGGTTTAATATTCTACAAATTTTTTTCATATCTTCATATGAAGAGAATTCATCTATCAATTTCATTTCTAACATTGCTCTTCTCACATTTTTGTCATTAGAAATATTTATTGCTGTATATTCACTCAATTTAACCTTAAATTTATTTACCAAAACTAAAGCTAATAAATTTGCTTTTCTTGCATTCATTCCTTTAAATTCAAGCGTTCTTCTTTTTAACTCTTGACTTGAAGGATTATCATTTCAAATATTAATTGCTTGACCGTTATATTCAAGGTTTATTTTTGTAATCATTTCAAATATTAATTTTGCATTTTTTTCTGGATTATCTGTTATTTTATTTTCAACAAAAAGATCTACTAAATCATTCATTTTTAATTTTGATAATTCATTAATTTCTAAACTACCAAGAGCGTTTTTGATTAAAAGTGGAGTTTCTTCTGCCATTCCTGAATCAGTTTCATCATCAACTATGAAAGAGATTAATATTGCATGTGGTAATTCATAAAAATTAGACAATAATTTTTCAATTTTCTTATCGTAAGAAAAAACACCATATGCTTTTTCTTTTTCTTCTATTTTATTGAAATAAATTGCCATGTTTAATAATTTATTCATTTATCCTCCAAAATATACAATTCTAATTATAATTATATAATAATAGAAAGAATAATAATAGTAAAGAATTAAAAAACATTAAATTTTAACTATTTTTTTGGTTATTATGAAGAAATTTAGCTCACAAAATATTGAATTTAAAACAAAACCAATAGTAACATCGCTGACTTCACTATTTTTCATTTTTATACCATATGGTATAATATGAATTATTTTTGGTGAAGGAAGAGTAGTTTTATTTGAAAACAATAATATTAATATTGGAGTAAACACAATTTGATTTGATTACACATCACTAAGATATAGCTATGAATTCTATTTAGTATATTTTATGTTTTTACTATTACCAATTTTAATTTTAATAATCGGTAAATTTATTTTTAAAATAATGCAATTTGATATTATTCCATTTCTTTATATGTCTTGTGCTTTTTGAATTGGTGTATTACTTACTGGAATTATGCCAAGCATAACTAATGATGATTCTTTAATTGATATAATAATCACAGGTAAAATTATATTTATAGTATTATTTTCGTTAGTATTTTTTTTTATTTTTAATTTTATTATTAATATAATTATTTTAAGGTCAAGAAATGTTTCTAATTTCTTTAAAGATTTCAAAAAAGAAAATGATGTAAATGATGAAATCATTAAATCACAAAAAAGCATTTTGGACAATGTCAAAAAAGAAAAAGAAACAACTTGAGAAGTTTAGGAAAAGAAAATGCAATTTATTGATAAGTGTGTAATTGAATTACAAGCAGGTGATGGTGGTGATGGAATTGTTGCTTGAAGAAGAGAGGCTCATTATCCTGAAGGTGGACCTTGAGGAGGAGATGGTGGTCGTGGTGGTGATATTTTCATTTATGCTGATCATAATGAAAACTCTTTATTCAAATTAAGATATTTAAAAAAAATTAAATCTAATAATGGTGAAAACGGTAAATCAAAACTTTGTCATGGAGCAAATGGTAAAGGAATAACAATTAATGTACCATTAGGTTCTGTTATTAAAGATGCAATAACTAATGAAGTTATTTTTGATTGTATCAATCCAGGAGAAGTTCTTAGAATTTGTAAAGGCGGAGAAGGAGGACATGGAAACGCTTTCTTTAAATCAAGCAAAAATAAGGCTCCCAAACTTTTTGAAAGAGGAGATAAAGGGGAAAGTAGAAAAATTTTAATTGAATTAAAATTTATTGCTGATGTTGGACTTCTTGGTTTACCTAATGCAGGTAAATCTACCTTTGTTAAAAACATTTCATCTGCTCAACCAAAAACTGCTCCATATAAATTTACAACTTTGGTTCCAGTTTTAGGAACATTTTATACAAAAGATAAAGCTATTGTATTTGCTGATATTCCAGGATTAATTGAAAATGCAGCAGAAGGTCAAGGATTAGGGCATGAATTCTTAAAGCATATTGAAAGATGTAAAATATTAGTTCATTTAATTTCGCTCTCTTCAATTGATAATGAAATGGATGATACAGATGTTATAAAATCTTATGAAATAATTAGAAATGAAATAAAAAAATATAATGAAAAACTTTTTGATAAAAAAATATTTATTGTCGCAAACAAAATAGATGCTGAAGGATCTGAAGAAAATTTAATAAAACTTAAAAATTATTTAAAAAACAAAGAAATATATGTAATTTCTGGAATTAATAAAAACTTTGGTAATTTACTTATTAATATTGAAAAAGAATATGATTTATATATAAACAAAATTGATTCTAATATTAAAGATAAAATAAAAGTTGTTAAGGAGACAAAAGAAGAGAAAGATGAAATTATTTTTAAAAAAATTGATGATTGTAGATGATTAGTCAGTTCTAAAAAAATTGACTATTGATTTAATAAAATTCCACATACAACAGATGAAAATTGAATTAGATTGAATCAAAAAATAGATATTAACAAAATTGAAAAAATTTTAAAAGGCAAAGGAGCAAAATCAGGTGATATTATGGTAATAAATGATATTGAATATGTTTTGGATTAATTATGATTGAAAATAGAATAAATTATATTGTATCTTGAATGAAAGATTATCTAGAAAAATCTGGTAGTAAAGGTTTTGCATTAGGAGTATCAGGAGGGATTGATTCAGCCTTATTAGCATTATTACTAAAAAAATATTTTCCTGATAATTATTCAACATATTTTATTGATGTAAATTCTTCAAAAGAAGATTTTAAATATGCCTCATTGTTATTTAAGAAACCAGGTTTTGTTTATGAAATAATTGATTTAAATAAAAGTTTTAATTTACTTAAAAAAGAACTTAAGCTTAATGAAAAAAATCAGGCGAATGTTAAATCAAGATTGAGAATGGTTTCTTTATATGCAAAAGCACAAGAAAAAAATTACTTAGTTTTAGGAACTACAAATTACATCGAATATAAAATTGGCTATTTTACAAAATATGGTGATGGAGCTTCCGATTTAGCGCCCTTAGCAAATTTTTTAAAAAGAGAAATAAAGGAAATGGCTATTTATTTAGGAGTTCCAAAAGAAATAATTAAAAGAGCACCAAGTGCTGGTTTGTACGAAAATCAAACTGATGAAGAAGAAATTGGTTTATCATATAAGGTAATGGATGATTATTTTTCTGATATCAATGTTTCAATAGAGGACAAAAATAAAATAGAGTTAAAAATATTAAAATCAAGTCATAAAAGAGAATTAATTTCTTATCCATTTTTTGATAGAAAAAGAGAAAAAAATGAAAAATAAATATAATTGAGATCTAGAAGATATTTTAGAAAATGAGACACTAGATGCTTTATATGAAAAGTGAAAAAAAAGCATTGATAAAATTTTAAGAATGCATAAAACATTTTATCTATCTCTTGAAAATTTCATAAAGTTTCATGAGGAAAGAGAAAAAAATACTGTTTTAACTAACAAAATTTTTAATTACATATCTAATAATTTAAATGAAGATACTGCAAATTCAACTTGATTATCATGAAGTCAAAAATTAAAGAATGATGTTCAAAATTATTCTGAAGCTACTTCAGATGAAGAAAATATAATAATTGAAAATGAAAAAAAAATAAGAGAATATTTAAAAGATCCAAGATTAAAAGAATATATAAGAATATATGAATTATTTTTTAAAAATAAAAAAAGAATTCTTTCAAAAAAAGAGGAAAAACTTTTATCCCAACTTTCAAAAACTTCTTCTGCTTTTGAAGATATTTACTCTTCCGTAGTTGATACAACAATTAAGTATTATGATGTAAAGGACAAAAATAATAAAAAAGTTAAACTTGAATCAATGGCAAAAGTATACAAGTCTTTAAAATCTTCTGATCGGGTTTTAAGAAAGAATGCTTGAATTTCTTTTAACAAAGCATATTATGATAATAGATATATTTTAACTAATACTCTTTACTATAATTATCTTGATTTGAATCAATCTGCAAAAATAAGAAAATATAAAGATTATGTTGAATCAAGTTGTGATAATGATGAAGTTAATCGTGATTTTCTTTTGAATATTTATAAAGGTGTTGAAAGTTTTGCACCAATATATAAAAATTTTTCTAGTTCAAGAAATAAAATATTAAAAGCAATATATGGATTAAAAAAAATTTATCCTTGAGATAAAAATATTTCTATTGTCAAAAGAATAAACGACAATTACACAATTGAAAAAATTCAAACAGAGCTCTTAAAAGTTTTTAGATGTTTTGGAAAAGAATATACTAATATAGTTGAAAAAGCATTTAATGAAAATTGAATATCATGATTGCCGAAAAAAAATAAACATAGTGGAGCATATTCAATTGGTGGAACTCAGGGATTGAAAAAATATTATATTTCAATGAATTTCGATAAGACAATAAGATCTTTATATACTGCTTCTCATGAATTAGGTCACTCACTTCATTCATATTATATTAATCAAAATCAAAAGGTTCACACATCTTGTTCAATTTTTTATGCTGAGATAGCATCTATAACAAATGAAATGCTTTTAAGTTATTATTTGTTAGAAAATACAAAATCAGATGATGAAAAAATATATATATTAGATGAAGTTATTAATGGTTTTTTCTCTACTACCACTAGACAAATAATATTTTCAAATTTTGAATATGAAATAATTGAAAAATTAAATAAAAATCTTCCAATTACTTTTGAAACAATTACGGAAACATACAAAGATATGAATGAAAAATACACAGGATTTAAAAAAAGAAAAAATGTTAAAGAACCACTTTTATATTCACTATCAACAATTTTAAGAATTGATCATTTTTATATTGGAAATTTTTATGTTTACAAATATGCAATTGGTCAAATATGCGCAATAATAATTTCAAGAAAAATATATGATGGTGATAAAGATGCAATTAAAAGATATTTTGATTTTCTTAAATCTGGATCATCACTATCACCAATAGATACAATCAAACTATTGGGAATCGATTTTTCAAAAAAAGAACTTTGAGATGAATGTTTTGCAAATATAAATGATTTAATAGCTCAATTTAATAAAATTACACTAAAATATATGTAATATATATAGACTATATAAAAAGGCAATTAAATATGATAAATCTTAATTTAAAATTCTTAGAAAAAAATATAGATACAAAAAAAATTTATAGTTCATATAAAGAAAATGTGAGTAAATATAGTTCCTTAATAACTGAAAGAAAAATAAAGGGATCTGAAATGCTTGGTTGATTAGATTATCCAAAAAACATTTCAAAAGACTTAATTCAAGAAATTGAAAATTATGCAAAAAAATTTAGATCTAAAAATATCAAAAACATTTTAGTGATTTCAATTGGTGGCTCTTATACTGCTTTAAGAGCTGCTGTAGATATGTGTATTGCACCTTTTAATAGAGACATTAATATTTACTATGCTCATGGAATATCACCAAATTATCTCTATTCTTTAAAAAATAAATTAGAAAAAGAAGATTTTTCTATTGTTGTAATATCTAAATCTGGTGGAACAATTGAACCTGCAGTTTCATTAAGAATATTTTATGAACTTTTAATTAAAAAATATGGTTTTGAAGAATCTAAAAATAGAGTTGTAGCTATTACAAGTGAAGCACAAGGTAGTTTGATTAAGATAGCTAAAAAATATAATTGAAAAACATTCTATATTCCAGAAGACATTGGTGGAAGATTTTCAGCTATCACTCCTGTTGGATTGGTTCCGATGGCAATGTTAGGCTTAGACATTAAAAATGTTATTAAAGGTGCCCAAAAAGCTCAAAAGGATTGTTCTAACAATAATATAGAAAAAAATACAGCTTATCAATATGCAGTTTTAAGACATTATTTTTATAGTAAATTAAGAAAGAAAATAGAAGTATTTGGATCATATGATGAAGAATCTTTTTACTTTCTTGAACATCTAAAACAACTATATGGTGAGAGTGAGGGAAAAAAACATAAAGGCTTATTTCCAACAATTGCTAGATTTACAGCCGACCTTCATTCTATTGGACAATTCCTACAAGAAGGATCACCAATTTTTTTTGAAACTTTATTAATATCTAAAAACTCAAATAAAGATTTAAAATTTAAAAAACTTTTTGATGATATGGATAATTTGGATTATGTAATTGAAAAAAGTGTTGGTGAATTAAATCATATAGCTTGTAAAAGCACAATGGAGGCTCATTTAATAGATGGTGGAAACAGTACTATTCAAATTATTGTTGAAAAATTAAATGAAGAAACATTTGGATATTTATATTATTGATTTTCTAAATCATTATCAATGAGCGCTCTCCTATTAAATCAAAATCCATTTGATCAACCAGGTGTTGAAGCTTATAAAAAAAGAATGAAAAATAATATTAAGAAAAAATAAATGAAATTAATTGTTATAGTTGGACCAACAGGATCTAGAAAAACAGAAATTTCTTATAGAATAGCAAAAGAATTTAATTTTGAAATTATCAATTCTGATGCTTTTCAAGTTTATAAGGAATTAAATTTAGGTATAAATAAGCCTAATGATAAAATTCTTTCTGAAATTAAGCATCATTTAATAAATAATGTTTCTGTTTTTGATGAATGAAATATTAAATTATTTAAAGATCAAGCAGAAGAAATAATAGATAAATCTAATAAACCAATAATTATTTGTGGTGGTTCCAATTTATATGTTCATGCTTTACTTAATAATTACAATCTTTTAAATGCTGGACGTGAAAATATTTTTGATCATTTAACAGTTGATGAATTATATTCAAAACTATTTGATTTAGATCAAAAGGAAGCAATTAAAATAGGAAAAAATAATAAAAAATCATTAACTAGAGCACTTGAAATAATTAATTCTAAAAAAATATTAAAATCAGATATTCAAAAATCTAATAATAAAATAAAATATGAATATTTTATTTTATTCTCTAATCCAAATAGAGAACAACTTTATGAAAAAATTAACAAAAGAACTGAAAAAATGTTTGATAAAAATATAATTAAAGAAATTAATAATTTGGATATTAATAAATTTAAGAATACAAATGCATCAAAAGCAATTGGTTATAAAACATTAATTGAAAATAATCTAGAACTAAATGAAGAGGTTCTTAATAAAATAAAACAAGAATCAAGAAATTATGCAAAAAGACAAGTAACTTGAATAAGAAATAAATTTAATGTCGATTATGAAACAAATAATTATGAAGAAGATTATAATAAAATATTAGAATCTATTAGAAAATTTTTGGAAAATAAAAATGTATAAAAATCTTTATATTCATATTCCTTTTTGTAAAATGATTTGTACATACTGTGATTTTAAAAGAGAAATAAATAGCGATGAAAATATTAAAAAATATATTAATAAAATCATTTTAGAAATAAATGAAATTAAGCATATATTAAACACTATATATATTGGTGGTGGAACACCAAATATTTTAAAAGATGAATTACTTGAAATTTTTTTGAATTCATTTAAGAAAAATATTGATAAAAACACTGAAGTAACAATAGAACTTAATCCTGAATTAATCACAGAATCCCAACTTAAAATTTTAAAAAGTAATAATGTAAACAGAATATCACTTGGAGTTCAATCCACAAATAATAATATCTTAAAAAATTTAGGAAGGCTTCATACTATTGAAATGGTTGAAGAAAAAATTAAATTATTAAATCAATATAATTTTAAAAATATAAGTTGTGATTTTATTTACAATGTTCCTAATATGAAAATGTCAGATATAGATGATATGCTTTACTTTATTGAAAGACATGATATTAAACATTTATCTTTCTATTCACTTGAAATTAAAGAAGGAAGCATACTTAATAAACTTAGATATAAAATCGATTTTGAAAAAGAAGAAGAATTTTTGTTTTACTTTCAAAATAAAATAAAATTGAAAAGATATGAAATATCAAATTGATCCAAGAATAAAAATTATGAATCCAAACATAATAAGGCCTATTGAAATATGAAATATTGAAAAGGAATTGGTTATGGATCTTGAGGATTTGAAAAAAATGCATACATTGAAAGCAAAGGTGATACTTCAAATTGACAATACATTTATAATAAGATATCAAATGAAGAACTTTACAAAGATATCCTAATAATGGGATTAAGACAAGTGAAGGGTATAGATTTAAGCAATAAAAAAAATTTTCAAGCATTTGATTTTTATAAAAAATCAATACCTAATAATTTAATTGTAATTGAAGATAATTATGTTAGAGTAAAGGAAATAGATTTATTAAATGAAGTTTTATTAAATATTATTTAACACTTTTTTTAACATTAGCATAATGATCTATAAATTCTTGCCCTTTTTGGTAGTTATCGTTAAGTATTAATACTCCACTATTTTCGCCAAAATTTCAAAGTTCTTTTCTACTACAAATCATTCCATTTGATTCTATCCCCATTATTCTTGTTGGAACAATTACTTTACCATTAGGCATAACTGTATTTATTAGAGCTACTACAATTTTTTTTCCTTGCTCAACATTTTCTGCACCGCAAACTATTTGAAGTAATTCAGTTTTGATATCAACTATACATTTTTTTAAGTTTGAATTTTCAATTTCTTCAGCTTTTATAACTTCCCCAACAATAAATTTTTTTGTATGATATTCAATTAAATCAATGTTAAATTTTTTTAAAACAAAATCAGCTATTTTTTTATTTAAATATAAATAACCTTCTTCAATTTCAATAAATTTTGAAACATCAAAAATATTCATTCCTATGAATTTATTTTCATTGTAAAGCAAAGTTCCTTGCTTAACATTTTCAATTCTTGTAAAGTTTTCTGGTACAAGATTAATTGTCATAGTATCATTCATTGTATTTTTATTGTAAAAAATGCAAACCATAAATGTAAATTCCTTAATATTAAACTATTATATTATATTACCATTTAGTCAATTTTTGAAAGTCTTTTTCAATGCAAAAATTTCTACCAAATTTACTTTCATATTTATCTTCAATTTTAATTAAATCAGCAGCAAAATGACAACGTTTAGCAATTAAAGCACTTCCAATTCCATATATATCAATAGGAGTTTTTAATTTTTCAAATTCCTTTATTTTATTTAAATCAATTCCAGAAGAAGCAATTATTTTGACATTATTCATATTCAGACTATCTAATTTATTTCTTATCTTTAGTATTAAGTAATGGCTTACACCATAATATTCATTTTTGTCTTTGTGTTCTTTTAAACAATTATCAATAAGAGACTTTGAAGTATCTACCCTCACAGCAAAAACTTCATTTTTAAATTTTGAATTTGCTATTTTTTCTATTTCATTTAAGCAATCATTATAATAATCTATTAATGCAATAATTTTTTCATTTGGAAATGTATTTTTAAATAGTTCTATTGCTAAAAGTAAATTGCCTTCACATTGTTGAATTAGAGAGTGAGACATTGTTCCTAAATATTCCGCATCATTGTCTTTTGGCAAAAGTTTCATCAAACTATTTGTTACAAAACATTTTATTCCTGCAATATATGCAGCATAACCATCAATTGGTTGATTTAAATAAAAATCACTTCTATCTGCCATAAAAATAATTTTTTTATTTCCTGTGTTTTTAATATATTCTAAACAATTAGTAGCTACAGATGACATTCTACTTAATACACCATCAATTATATTTTCTAAATATGCAAATTCATAATAAAGACCTTTAATTATCATAACAGTCTCAAAAGCATTAACTATTGTTCCCTCTTTTATAGAATAGACAACAATACTATTAAGATTATTATTTTTACTTTCCTTATTTATTAAGTCTTTTAAATAATTAATACCTGAAATACATGTTTCATTATGGAAACAAAAAAATCTAATAGTTGATATTTTTCCTATTTTGCTTTCTTTAATTATTTTTTGAGCTGACAAAAAATATTTTGAACTATATTTAATTAATTTCATTTAAAATCTCTTTATTTAAAATATATTATTTTTTTCCAAAAAAAAGATATTTTTTAAAAAAAGTTGTTATAATTATATTGCGCAATGAATAATTAATGAACAATATGTTATGTTTTTGCTAAGTTTTAATTTTTGGTTTTAGCTTAATTTTAATTAGAAATCCTAGCCTCGATTTGAATTTCTTATTATGATATAGGTAGATTATAGGAAGCCGAATAAAAATAACTTTAGAAAAACATCTTAGTCAGGTCGTAATTCATTGTGTATCGATACAATTTTTATGTCGATTTAGAATTTTGTTTGTTGATGTTGGGATTTTGGCCAATCTTAATTGATATATGTGAAGTCTATATTTGGTAAGTTTTACTACTGACCTGACTTTGGTTGTTTTACTAGGGCTATATTTTGTGGAGTTGCTTATAATATATTTATAACTTTAAGCCCAAGAACGTCTTAGCCAAAATTAATCAATAATATATATGTTTCTTGGATGACAAGGCGTATCACCAGGTAGTGCTGAGAACGTGAATTATAAATAAATGCTTGTAGAGATAAGCATTTATTTTTTTATATGTCATTTAAGAAATTGGATTATATTAAGATATAATAATTAAGCAAAATAGGAGCATTATGAAAAGGGATTTATTAATAGGATCACATGTTGCTTTTAAGGCAATAGACTATTTTGTTGGAAGTATAAATGAATCTTTACTATATGGTTCTAATTGCATGATGATTTACACAGGTGCACCTCAAAATATGATTAGAAAACCACTTGATCCAGAAAATACAAAATTAGCTCATGAATTACTGAAAAAAAATTCAATTGATCCAAAAAATATTATTGTTCATGCTCCATACATTATTAATTTAGCATCTGGAAAAACTAATACAAGAGAACTATCAAAAAATTTTTTAATTAATGAGCTTAAAAGAGTTGGTGATTTAGGACTAAAATATTTAGTTTTGCATCCTGGTAGTTGTTTAGACCAGGATAGAAGTGTAGGAATTGAACAGATAATATATGGTATTAATTATGCCTTAGAAAAAGCAAATAATGATGTATGAATTTTATTGGAAACAATGTCTGGTAAAGGATCTGAATTAGGTATAAATTTTAATGAACTTAAATTAATTATGGATAAGATTAAGTTTAATAAAATTGGTGTTTGTTTAGATACTTGCCATATGCATGAATCAGGAATAGATATTACAAATGTCAATAAAGTTTTAGAAGAATTTGATGAATTAATTGGAATTGAATATATAAAAGCAATTCATTTAAATGATTCAAAAAATAAAATTGGAGCAAAAAAAGATAGACATGAAAATTTAGGATATGGCCATATTGGATTTGATGTTTTATATAATTGATATATAAGTGAGAAACTAATTAATGTTCCAAAAATTCTTGAAACTCCATATTATGAAAAAGAAAAAAAAATTTTACCTCCATATAAAGAGGAGATATTAATGTTAAGAAATAAAAAGTGATACAATTTTAAATAAAAAACAACTTTTATTTATATATAATTAATACAAATTTGAAAACAAAGGAGTCATATGATTTTTTTAAAAAATTTTTATGCAAAAGGTTTTAAGTCATATGCTGATACAGTATCATTGAATTTTGAAGATTCTATGATAGGTATCGTTGGACCAAATGGTGCTGGCAAATCTAATGTTATTGATGCAATAAAATGAGTCTTAGGTGAAAAATCTCATAAAGTTCTAAGAGGAAAAAAATCAGATGATATTATTTTTCATGGTTCTTCTTCAAAAAACAGTAGTGATTATGCAGAAGTAACATTAACTTTTGATAACTCACAAAAAATTTTATATTCAGATTTAAAAGAAGTTAGTGTCACGAGAAAACTTCAAAGAGGAACTGGTACTAATAAATATTTTATTAATGG
This sequence comes from Mycoplasmoidaceae bacterium, assembly GCA_051649265.1. Lineage (GTDB taxonomy): Bacteria > Bacillota_I > Bacilli_A > Mycoplasmatales > Mycoplasmoidaceae > CAMREV01. The sequence continues at coordinate 11,701 of JBOFGT010000093.1, read as the reverse complement.
TGAAGAGTCAAGATTAAAAGATATTCAAGATATATTTTTAGATACAGGATTATCTAAAGGCTCTTTAGGTATTATTTCTCAAGGTACTGTAAATTGATTTGCAGATGCAAAACCTGAGAATAGAAGAAAAATATTTGAGGAAGCTGCTGGAATTGGTAGATATACTAAAAAGAAAGAAGAAAGTATTAGACAACTTGATAGAGCTCAAAATAATTTTAATAGAGTTTCAGATTTAACTAAGGAACTTGCAAGAGACCTAAAAAAACTAGAAGGTCAAGTTGAAAAAGTAAAAAAATATTCAAAATTAAAAGAAGAGCTAACAGCTTTAGAACTTAATGTTTTAAGTAAAGACATAATTTATGCTCAAGATAAATTATTAGAAATTTCAAAAAAACTATCTGATTCTAAAAATAGCAATGCTACACTTCATAATGATCTAGAAAGATTAGATAAAGAAAAAAGCTTATTTGCAACAAAACTTGCTTATTGTGATCAAGTAATTTCAAATAGCAATAAACAATTATTTGACTTATCAATTGAAATAAATAAATTAGAAATAAGAAAATCAACTTTTGATACTAATATTGAAAAAGGAATTGAATCTGAAAATGAAGAGGTTAGATCTTCTTCAATTTCTTCTGTAATTAAAAATATTGAATTTGAATTAAAAAACAAGAAAGAACTTTTGTTTACTAGTGAAGGAGAATTAAATGAACTTAAAAAAGAATATTTTGATTTAGAAAATAAGAAAAATTTATTACAAGATAAATACATTAAATTAAATGGTTTAATTTCTACTAAAAATGCAAACTTAAATACAATGATTGATTTAAATGAATCTGGTTCTTATATGTCTTATGGCTCTAAAAACATTATTGAAAATAAAAATGCATTAGATGGAATACACTGTACAGTAGGTCAGGCAATTGAAATTGAAGAAGAATATGAAAAAGCTATTTCTATAGCATTAGGTAACAATATTAATAACATTATTGTTAACACTAATAAAAATGCTCAAAAAGCCATTGAATTCTTAAAAAATAACCGAGCAGGAAGTGCAACTTTCATGCCCATATATAATTTAAATCCAAAATATGTTAGTGAAGATAAATTAGAAATTGCTTCTCAAATAGAAGGATTTATTGATGTTGCATCTAACCTTGTTAAATTAAAAAACAAAATCTTTCAGACTCCTATTGATACTTTACTAGCAAGAATTTTTGTTGTTAATAATATTGAAAAGGCTTTTGAAATATCTAAATATACTGGCCAATCATTTAAAATTGTTACTCTAGATGGTGATATTATATTTTCTGGTGGAATTATTAAAGGTGGCCACACATCTAATTTTAATAAAAGCTCAATGATGATTAACTTTGAAGAAAAAAAGAACGCACTTGAAGAAGAAATTAAATCACTAAATAAGGGATTAATAGATCATAAATTAAATCTTGAAAAAATTATTTTAGAAAATGGTGAGATAAATACAAAAATAAATGAGAAATCAATTAATATTTCTAAATATAAAGAATTCATTGAAACAAATGAAAAGAACTTAGAAAGATACAAATCCGAATATGAAAAATTAAATAACAAAGCATACTCAAATAGCTCATTTAAAATTGATAGCGAATATGAATTGGTTTCTAACAAAATAAATGGATTATATCTTGAAAGAGAAAAGATTTATGGAGAAATGAAAATAAATGAAGATCAAAGAACTTCAATTAAAGAAAAAATAGCTGAGATAGATAAAGAAATAAGATCATCAAGAGATTTTTTAGATAAAAATGTTTCATACATTATTGATTTTGAAGTAGAAGAAGTTAAGTGTAAATCTATTTTAGAAAACGCTAGAGAAAAAATTAATGTTACTTATAAAATGTCAATTGATAGTGTTATTGAAAAATATAATAAAAAACTTGGAATGTCTGATAATGATGCAAGAGAAAGAATTAAATATTTAAATAAAACAATTGATTATTTGGGTCCAATGAATATGGATGCTATTAATGAACTAAAAGAAAAACAAGAAAGATATGATTTATTATTTAAAGAACTTACAGAAGCAGAAGAAGCTAGAAATAATATTTTACAAGTAATTCAAGAGTCAGACTCAAAGGCAATAGTTGATTTCAATACTATAGTTGATAAAATAAATAAAGAATTACCAGAGATTTTTAAATATTTGTTTGGTGGTGGTACTTGTTTAATTGAGTTTACTGATGAAGAAAATATCTTAGAATCAGGAATAGATATATTAGCTTCTCCTCCTGGTAAAAAAATTAATTCATTATTTGCTCTTTCTGGTGGAGAAAAAACACTTGTTGCACTTTCTGTATTATTTGCAATATTAAAAACTAGTCATTTCCCTCTTGTAATTCTTGATGAAGCTGAATCAGCTCTTGATCCAGCAAATGTCGAAAGATTTGGAAACATAATTTCTAAATTTGCAATTGATACTCAATTTATTGTTATTACACATAGACCAGGTACAATGGAAAGATGTCAATCTCTATATGGAGCTACTATGGCTACTAAAGGAGTTACTACAATGTATAAAGTTCAATTAGCAGAAGCTGAGAAATTAGGATCTGTTGAAGAAGAAATGGTTAATTAAATGGGTTTATTTAAAAAATTTATTGATAAAATCAAAAATAAAAAACTAGCAAAAAAAATTGAAGAAAAAAATATTGAAAATAAATCTAAAATTTATAAGGTTAAAAATCTTGAACAAGATAAATTTGACAAGGGTTTAAAAAAAAGTTCTAACAAACTTTCAATTGCAATAAAAGAAATTGCTAAAAAATATTTTGAAGTAAATGAAGATTTTTTTGAAAATTTAGAAGAAATATTCATATTATCTGATTTTGGTGTTAGTGCTACTAATAAAATAATTAATGCAATTAGAGAAGAGATAAAATTTCAAGCAATTAAAGATCCTAAATTAATTGAATCAATTATTATTGATAAAATATTTGTTTATTATATTCAAGAAACAGATGTAGATATTAATTTAAATTTAGAGAATGATAGAACGAATATTATTTTAGTTTCTGGTGTCAATGGAGTTGGCAAAACTACTTCAATTGCAAAATTAGCAAATATCTTAAAAAAAGATAATAAAAAAGTTTTATTAGTTGCAGCAGACACTTTTAGAGCTGGCGCAATTGAACAATTAGATATATGATCTAAAAGATTAAAAGTAGAAATTGTTAAGCCTGAAAAATATGGGCAAGATCCAAGTTCTGTAATTTATAAAGGAATAAAAAAAGGTAAAGATGAAAACTTCGATGTTGTTATTTGTGACACTTCTGGTAGATTAGAAAACAAAAATAATTTAATGGAAGAATTAAGAAAAATGAATAAAGTAATTAAAAATTTTGATTCATCTGCCCCACATGAAAAATTATTAGTTTTAGATGCAACTACTGGACAATCAGGTTTAAACCAAGCTAAGGTTTTCAAGGAAATTGGAGATATTTCAGGAATTATTTTAACAAAAATGGATGGAACTTCAAAAGGTGGAATTATCCTTGCTATTAAAGACATATTTAACATTCCTGTTAAATTTATTGGTCTTGGAGAAAGCCTAGATGATTTATCTCCATTTGATTTAGAAATGTTCATTACAGCAATCACAAAGGATTTGGATATTTAATATGAAGGATTTGCACAAAATATCTTTATTGATAGATACATATGGTTCACTTCTTACAAATAAGAAACTTGAATATATAAAAATGCATTATTTTGAAGATCTTTCTTTATCTGAAATAGCTAAAATAAATAGTGTAACAAAGAATGCAATTTATGATAGTATTAAAATCACTTTGTTAGAATTAGATAATTACGAAGAAAAATTAAAAATTATTTTTAAAATGAAACAAAGATTTAAGTTGTATGATTTAATAGAAGATGATGAAATTAAGAAAAAGTTGCAGCAACTAGACAAGGTGTAATATGGAATATTGTTTTGATAATTTAATAATAGATATTGATGGAATACTAGAAGAACTTGAAGACAGAAAAATAAATTTATTTAAGGAATCTATAATTAAATTAATATTAAGTGGTGAAACAAATAAATTTAAAATCCATTTAGTTTCCACAAATCAAAATGCTAAAAATCTTTTAATGGAAAAAATTGCAAATGATATTGATTCAAGATTAAATTTAAAGATTTTTGAAAAAGATAATTTAGAAAATAGTTGAGATCTTTGAAGAATAGAAAATAACATGAATAGAAAAAACACTCTTTTGTTTATTACTTCTGATAAAATAATAGATATATTAAAAGATAATAATTTATATTCAATTTTTATTGATGTTCATGCTTCTAATTTAGATGTTGATCAAATAGCTAGTAAAACTTCTTTTAAAAAAGTTGTAGAACTATCTGAAATTACAGATGAGTTACCAAAAATATTATTTAAATTTGATTGTTCTCTAGATTAGACTATAATAAGGTTAAAATATGAAATCCCAAATTAAACAGAAAAACAAAATTGATTATAATAAGAATTTTATAATTAAAGAATTATATGCAGATCCTAAAATTATTGAGATACATGAAAAAAGATTAAGAACTCTTTTAACAAAAGAAACAACTAATGAAGAAATTCAAAAAAGGGTTAATGCACTTGTTGTTAAAGAAAATGCATTCAATACAATAATGGAATATGTTTCAAGTAACTTTACATATGCAATTGATAAAGAAGAATTAGAAAATGTTTCTAAAAGATTTGCAAAACAATTTAATATGGATCTTGATAAAGAAAAAGATAGAGTAAAAGTAATTAGTGAAAAAATCATTATCAAATCTTTAATATTTAAAGAAATAGCTAAAGAACAAAAAATTAATGTTTCTAACAATGAAGCAGAAGAATATTTAGAAAAATATTACAAAGAAACAAACAGACCAATTAATGAACTACTAAAAAATGAGGAGAAATTTAACGAAATAAAAGAAATTATTTTAGAAGAAAAAATTACTGAATGATTATTAAAAAATTTTAAAATTGAATTTGATTTAGAAAAGAAATAATTATTTCTAATTTTGAATTATTTTTTTTATAAATAACTCGACAGCAATCATTGCTCTAACATCATTTTCACAATATTCCTTTAATTGTTTAGATAATTCTTTTCATTCATAATCATTTATTTTATCAAAGAATCTAAGAACTGTTTTTTGTTGACAATCAACACCGTTTTTAATTTTTAGTAATTGATAATTTTTTGATTTTGTAATATCAAATAAATCACTATTTTCTTTTTCAATTAATGCTAATACTTTTTTAATGGAGTAAAAACCATATAGTTTCTTAATTGTTATTAAATTTTTTCTAGGATCAAAAAAATCTGCTAAGTCAAAAATATTATCAATAATTTTTTTTGACTTCTTATAATAATCTTTTTCATTTATAAATTCTGCCATATCTTTAAGTCTTGTAATTTCAAATGCTTTGTTATACACAACATATGAAATATTATCTTTGTTAACATATATTTTATTAATTATTTCCTTGAATCAATTTTTATGAATATTTTTTGGATCAATTATTAAATTGTCACAATTTAAGTCACTAAGTTCTTCATTTTCAAATCATTTTATTATTGAACATTGAGTAACTATTTGATTAAATGGTAAAGAATTATCAACATTTCTTATTGCAGTATTAATACTTTCAAAATCAAAATAAACTTTATTTTTTTTTAATTTACTAAATGTATTAAATGTTAATGCTTCATTTAAAATTATGTCTTTTTTGTTGTTAATATATTTTTCAACATAATTATTCTTTTTACTTATTTTTAAGAAATCAGATAAACTATCATTCTTTTTAAATTTAGCAATATATTCTGCAGTTTGATTTGCAACATAACCGGAATATAAAAATAACGAATACCCCATTTTGGCATAAATAGATTTTAGTTGAATTCAGTAATTACAATTTTTAAAAAAATTTTTATCATTTTTAGAAGGGGTAAAATTTTTTGGAAACTTTTTTTCAGTCATATTTTTTTTATGTTCAAGTAGTTCTTGAATAGTTGAATCAAAATTATTCAATACTTTTGAAAACTCATTCTTAAAATAACTTATTGCATTTTTTGATTTCGAATTAGTTGTTATCTCATATCTTTTCCATAATGCATTTCAATCATTATTAAGAACATCAATGATTGGTATCGAATAAAGATTTTCTTTTTCATCTTTGAATCATTTTCCAATTTTAAGCATTTGTTTAAGTTTAATTTTTTCATCACTTGAAATATTATCATTGTTTTTAATTTTTTTAGGTAGAGATGGAGCTGATTTTGATATATTGCAATTTTCAGCAATTATAAAGTCAACTTCATTTCTATTCATTTTATTATATGAAACCAAACAAAGTTTATATTCAAACGAACAAGCTTTTAAAAAATATTGTTTTTCTATTACTTTTTTTTGAAATAAAAGGTCTAATAAATGAACTAATTTTGAAGTCGTTGTACATTTTGTTTCAATTATTTCAATTTTATTACCATCTTTTACTAGAGCATCTGGTTTAGTAATTAAATCATTAAATATAAAAACAGGTTGAAAAAGCATTATTTTTTCATTATTAGATAATAATTCTTTTGTTTTATTAGCTAAATCTTCCATTTTAGTATTTTTGAACTCTTTATTATCAAAATCAATAACTTTTTTAAGTTTAAATAATTGTTTTATTTTTTCTTTTGATAAACCATCAATTATATTACCTTCAATAATCAAAGGATTATTTTCATCAATTTTGTCATTTTCAATTTTAAGTTGTGAAAAATATTCATAAGAATCATATTCATCATTATAAAATTCATCATCATTCTCTTCAATTAGTTCTTTATCAACACCTAATTTTGTTAATATAAGATCGATTCCTGTTTGTATTTCAGAGTTAGTAAAAAATCACATTTCAGGTTGTTTTGTATAATAATCAATGAAATCATATTTGTTAATATATTTAGAATCCTTCATAGTAAAAATAATAACACAAAAAATATTCATTATTTTGCTTTTTGTATTATAATTTAAACTAAATTGAAATAAAATTCATTTTTTGTAAATTTTGGAGAAAAAACATGGTTAGAACTAAATTTTCAGATAAGGAGTTTTCTTCACTGGTAACAAGAAGAGACTACAGTAAAATTACAAAGGACTTCGATGCACCTAATTTGCTAGATATTCAAAAAAAATCATTTAGTAGATTCTTAGAATCAGATTTAGAAAAAACAATAAGCTCATTTTTTCCTATTAATTCAATTGGAAAGAGATATACATTATCATTTCATGGAATTGAGTTTGATAATCCTAAAAGAACAACTACACAATGTAGAGAAGAAGGTAAAACATTTGGCAAATCTCTTTATGTTAAATTGGAATTAACTGACAATGAATCTGGCGAAGTTAAAAAAATTAAAAAAAATAAAAATTCTAAGAATTCTGGAATTTTCTTTTGTGATATACCAGTTATGACTGAAAAGGGCACATTTGTTGTTAATGGAATTGAAAAAATAGTGATATCTCAAATTGTAAGATCACCTGGGCCTTACATGTTTTCAAAGTCTCAAATTAAACTAAGCAATTCAAGAAAAAGAACTCAAGAAGGTTATATTTGTGAAATTCTTCCCTCAAAAGGTACTTTATTTTTAATTTTTATTTCTAAAAATAAAAAATATGTTCAAGTTATGTTTAGAAATTCATCTGGAGATTCTACTTCAATTCTTCCTGTGACAAGTTTTTTTAAAGCTTTAGGCATGAATCAGGAAGAAATTTTATCAATTTTTGATAGAAATCCATACATTACTGAATCATTAAAAAAAGAAGATTACAATAGAGAGCAAATCTTAAAAGATCCTCAAATAGCTAATTTATTTAAAACTGTTACTAAAGAATCAGTTGCTGATGATAGAGCAAGAACAATTGATTTCAAGCTTAAAAAAATGATTTATGATTTTAAAAAATATATTAATCCAAATGAAAAATTAATTGATTCAAAAAATGCTTCTGATAAAAAGGAAATGTATAAATTATTAGATCAGATTATTTGTGAAAAGGCATCTAAAGATTTAGTTGAATTACTATCTATTTCTACAAGACAACAAGACTCAAAACTAAGAGTTCAAAAAAATAATGATATTTGCTTTCAATCAATGGTTTACAAACATTTTTTTGATAATAAATTTTATGATTTATCTTCTGCTGGAAGATATAAACTTATTAGAAAATTAAGAATTTCTGAAAGACTATACCAAAGAATTCTCGCAGAAGATTTAAAAGATAATAATGGAAAAGTTGTACTTAAAAAAGGTACAGTAATTCACAAAGAAGAATTAGATAAAATTAAAAATTGAACTAAAGATCTTAAAATAGATATTAGAAACGAAGTTCCTATAAACAATCGAATTAATTCTAAGGAATTTGACTATGGTTCTGTATATGAAAAAATCTTAGTTTATATTGATAATGAAAATCAAACTGAATCAATTCCAATTATTGGTGTTGATAATACTTTAAAATCAAATTCTTTAAGAATTTCTGATTTAGTATCAATAGTTTCATATGTAATTGATTTAACTCATAATGTTGGTGTTTATGATGACATTGATCATTTAGGTAATAAAAGAATTAAATTAATTCATGAACTTTTAATTCAAAAATGTCAATTAGGTTTAGTTAGATTAGAAAAATTCATTAATGAAAAATTGGCGAATGCTGATGGTGCAAACAATTCTGAAGAAGAAAAGGCAAGAGTTATTACTGTTAAAACAGTAATTAATGCAAAACCATTTCAAATTGCAATTAAAGATTTCTTTAATTCTCACCAACTTACTCAATTTATTGATCAACAAAACCCATTATCAGAATTAACTAATAAAAGAAGAATTTCTGCTATGGGTCCTGGTGGAATTTCAAGAGAAGATCCGAACTTAGATATTAGGGATGTTCACTATTCTCAATATGGTAAAATTTGTCCGATCGAAACACCTGAGGGTATGAATATTGGTCTAATAATGTCATTAGCCAATTATGCTAAAATAGATGAAAATGGTTTCTTAATTACACCTTACTGAAAAGTTTCTAATGGTTTAATAACTGATGAAATTGAATGATTAACTGCATTAAAAGAGGACGAATATGTAATTGCTGCTTCAAGTATAGACATTAATGGAAATAAATTTTTAGAAGATAAAGTATTATCAAGATTTAGATCGTCTCTTGAATTCATTTCATCTAAAAAAGTTGATTATGTAGATATATCACCAAAGCAAGTAGTATCAGTTGCTGCATCTTGTATTCCTTTTTTAGAAAATAATGATGCAAATAGAGCTCTAATGGGTGCTAACATGCAAAGACAAGCAACTCCACTAGTTAAACCACATGCTCCAATAGTTGGAACAGGAAATGAGTTCAAAATAGCTCATGATTCTGGAATGGCAATTGTTTATGATGAAAAAGAAACAGGAACAATTTCATATATTGATGGAAATACAATTCATGTTGAAAATAAAAATGGAACTATTAAATATAATTTAAATAAATTTATTAAATCAAATCAAAATACATGTAATAACCAAAATCCAATTGTAAGCGTTGGTGAAAAAGTTAAAAAAAATCAAATGATCGCTGATGGCCCAGCTATTTCAAATGGTGAACTTGCCTTAGGACAAAATGTTCTAGTCGGTTTTACAACTTGAAGTGGATATAACTATGAAGATGCAATTATTATTTCAAGTAGATTGGTAAGCGAGGATTTATATACTTCAATTCATATTACGGAATACAGTGTTGAATGTTTAAGAACTAAAAATGGTGATGAGGAAATAACAAGAGACATTCCAAATGTTTCTGAATCTTCAAAAAAGTTTTTAGATTTTGATGGTCTAATAATGGTTGGTGCAGAAGTTAAAGAAGGAGATATTCTTGTTGGAAAAATTTCTCCTAAAGGTCAAGTTGATTTAAGTTCTGAGGAAAAATTACTTCAAGCTATTTTTGGTCAAAAAACTAAAAATGCAAAAGAAACTTCATTAAAAGTTCCTCATGGTGGTGAAGGTACTATTGGTATGGTAAGAAGATTCAAGGCTGAAGATGGTTATGAACTTGGTGATGATGTAATTGAACAAGTTAAAATTTATGTTATCCAAAAAAGAAAAATTCAAATTGGTGATAAAATGGCTGGTCGTCATGGAAATAAAGGAATTATTTCTAAAATAGTTCCAATGGAAGATATGCCACATATGGAAGATGGTACTCCATTAGATATTATGTTAAATCCATTAGGTGTTCCTTCTCGTATGAATATTGGTCAAATTCTTGAAATGCATACAGGTCTAGCAATGAGACATTTGTCATTACATAAAATACTTGAATATGTATTTGAAGATAAGAGTAATAAAGATTTTCAAAAATTATTTGGAATTAGTGAATATAATGCTAAAACGTTAAAATCAAATATAAAAGCTATCTTAAAAGAGAAAAAAATAACTAAATATGAGGCAGCAAAAAGTCAATTTACTGAATTGGATTACTCAATTGCTTTAATGAATAGTGGTATTTCTGCAGATGATATTTTATATAAGGTCTCAACTCCTGTATTTGAAGGTATTGATAGAAAAAATCTTGAAGATTTAATGCATGAAGCTGGAATTTGTCCAATCACTTCTAAAGATGGTTATGGTAAAGATGGTAAATTTAAATTAATTGATGGTAGAAATGGTGAATACTTTGATGGCAATATTTCTATAGGTGTAATGTACATGTTAAAACTAGATCATATGGTTGACGATAAAATTCATGCAAGATCAGTAGGATCTTATTCTAAAATAACACAACAACCATTAGGTGGTAAATCTCAAAATGGTGGTCAAAGATTTGGGGAAATGGAAGTTTGAGCACTTGAAGCTTATGGTGCTGCTCACAATCTTAGGGAAATATTAACTATAAAATCAGATGATGTTAAAGGTAGAAATAATACATATAATGCAATAATAAAAGGTAAAGAAATGCCTCCATATGGACTTCCTGAATCATTTAAATTATTAACAAAACAATTACAAGGTTTAGGTATGAAAGTAGATATTACTAAAGACGATGATACTTCACAAGATATTAACCAATATATTTCTGATAGTAATCATGATGATGAAGAAGAAAAAAATTCAATCGATATAAGTGATGATTTCATTAAAAGTGGCGAAATTTAATTAAGGATATATTATGCAACAAAAAAGAAAAAGTTCAAGAATAAATAGCATCAAAATTAGTCTAGCATCACCAGAGACAATCAAAAATTGATCTCATGGAGAAGTTACTAAATCAGAAACTATAAATTATAAATCTTTGAAACCAGAAAAATCAGGACTTTTTGATGAAGCAATTTTTGGTCCTGTAAAAGACTATGAATGTTATTGTGGAAAATATAAAAAAGTAAAACACAAAGGTAAAGTTTGTGAAAAATGTGGTGTAGAAATCACTGAATCAATTGTTAGAAGAGAAAGACTGGGTCATATTGAATTAGCTGCTCCAATTGCACATATTTGAATGACTAAGGAACTTCCTTGTCCTTCTAAAATTTCTTTATTATTGAATATATCTTATAAAGAAGTTGAGCAAGTAGTATATTTTGTTAATTACATTATTTTAGATGAGGGAAAACAAGATCCTAAGAATAAAATT
>JBOFGT010000092.1:0-3396 GCA_051649265.1 Mycoplasmoidaceae bacterium | reverse complement strand
TTTATTGATACAAGGGCCAGCACATTGTCCAATGTCATAAAAGATGCATTTTTTCTTTGGTAATTGACTACATTTTCTTAATGGAAACATTCTATTTAAAATAATAAATAATTCATACTTATTCATTTTAGAATTTGCGAAAGGACCATATTTTTTACCTCTAATTTTATCAGGATTACGAGTGTAAATTATTCTTGGATGTTTTTCATCTGTTACTACAATGTAAGGATAGTTTCCCCCAGTTCTTAACAAAATATTATATCTTGGCTTATATTTGTTAATTAAGTTTCTTTCAAGCAAAAATGAGTCATTTTCATTATCAACAGAAATATAATCAACATCTCAAATTTTAGATACTAAAACTTGTGTTTTAGAATCTAATGATTTGTTATTCATATACTGACTAACTCGATCTAATAAATTTTTTGCTTTACCAACATAGATTACATTTCCAGTATTATCTTTTCAAAGATAACATCCTGGAGATTCAGGTAAGTTCTTTATTTTTTCAAGTAAATTTTTTCGATTAGAATCCATATTAACTCATTGATTTTCAAAGCATTTATTTAATTAATTATATTAAATAAAAATCAAAAGTATTTTTATAATTTAAATAAAAAATAAAGAGCATTTTACTTCTTATTTTTTATTAGTTGCCTCTTAAACCAAAAGTTTTAATGATAGCTCTATATATTTCAATATCTTTTCTTTTTAAATAAGTTAATAAAGATTTTCTTTTATAAGCTTTTTTTGTAACCCTCTTTTAGAGTTGTTAACTTTCTTATTTAAAATCATGTGATAATTTAAAGATTTAATTTAAGATATTAATATACCGATTTAAACTTTTTATAATATAATTTCTTAAATTATGAATTTTTTTCAAATCTTAATATATTCTTTTTAAATTTTACTTATCTCTTTATTTGATTGTCCTTTAAAATCATTTGCTTCCTATTTAATTATTTAATAATATAAATTATGAATATTATTATTTTAATTTGTAGTTTTATTATCTTCACTTATTTAAAAAAAATTTTTATTTTTTTAGATTTTAGATTGTCAATTTTCATAATTACAGTTATTGAATTTAAATTCTAAATATTTTCTTAGTTCATCTAAAATATTGAAACTTTGATATATAGATATTGATTTATTACCTAAAAAAGTCTTGATATATTGGTTTTGTTTTTCTCGTTCTGTTTTATGCTTTTTTTGAATGAATTCTTCTTTATTTTTAAAAAAATATGTTTAATCAATATATTAATTATTAGGGCAAAAATAACACAGTTGTGGTTTAATTGTTTTTTATTTGTATTTATAATTATGTTTTGCCAATTCCCCTATTACCATATATATTTAATCATCAAGTTTTTTTGCATTTGCATTAATGGATTAAAAATAATTTAATTTTGAATTAAAATTTTTAAATATATTTGTTTCGAATTTATATTATTTATCGATAATTTTAAATTCTATTATAATTAACTTATATATATTATATAATTAGTCAATATTTTATTTTTAAATTAAAAAATTTTATATAAAAAAGGATATTAAAATACTTTCTATTATTTTATTTATGAAATGATTATTTTGCTAATTTCTAATATTATTAGAAAAAATATTATTAAGGATTTATTAGTGAAAACAAAAAGAATAGAAGAAAAAGAAATTAATTGCCATGTAATTCCGAGATTTTTAATAAAAAGTTTTTTTGGAAAAGGAAGAGTTTGAAATTTAAAAATAAATGAAGAAATTATTGCTAGAAAAAAAATAGCATGTTCCGCCTGTCACGCCAACTTTTATATTGATAATGGAGATTGAACTTTAGAAGAAAAACTTGCAGAATATGAATCTGGTGCTGCTAAAATAATAGAAAAAATTAATAAATCAGAAAAAACAGTTAGTCTAACTAAAAAAGAATTAGAAAGGCTTATGAAATTTTTAATTATTCAAAGAATAAGAACTAAAGAAGCTAATATTATAACTTCTAATAAATTAACAATGATAGATATAGAAAATTTAGAAAAAAATTTTTATAAAATTGATATTGTAGAAAATTATTTTATTAGTATTTTTAATATTGAAAATATTCCTTTTATATCTACCAATATTTTTGGACTAAATCTATGAATGGAAAGAGACACATTACCAGGTAACATTTTTTTTCCTATTGGAAAAAAAATTATTGTTCTTTCTCCATTTTGTAATAGTAAATTATTTATTTATGAAATGATGAAAAAACATAAAAATGATGACGGTAAGGTTCTAAAAGAATATTTCAATTCATGTTCTTTTTTTTCTAAAAGTTTAAATTCATTAAAAAAGGTTCACGAATTTAATGGGCCTTTAAAGATAGAAAAAAAATATAGATATTTAATAAATGATAAATGTCTAAAAAATAATGAAGAAAATAATATAAATAATTTAATTTATCAAGATTTATTGGAGTGAAATATTATTGATTTTGATCCAGAAATACTTGAAATAATTTTGATAACTGCTCTTTTAGATAAAAATATTGATTTTGTTTTGATTAATGATTTAGAAAAATTTAAAATTTTTTTAGAAAAAAACATATTAAAAATGAAGTGTGAAATAATTAATAGAAAAGAATGAAAGTATGAAAAAATAAATGAAAAAAAACAATATTTGGAATTGTTATTTTCATCAATGTCAGATGTTGAAAAATATCATAGATTAATTCAATTTTGAAAAATGGTTTGAGATAATTTAATTTTATAGGAGAAAAAATAAAATAATTTTTTTAAATTATAAAATGAATTTATATTTTATTTTTTTATATTAAGCAAAATGTAAATATATTAAAGTTATTTTTTAATAAAATATTTTACCTTTATTCATAATTATTTATTAGTTTTTTTCAATTAAAAAAGAACCATGTCCCTATCAACCTAAATGCAGTAAGCATCTCAAATTTTATATGCTAAAACTTTTTTAGAATCTAATTATTTATTATTTATATAATTATTAAGTTTTTAAGTAAACTTTTCAATTATAATTCATATTAAATAAAGATTGAAAGTATTTTTTTAATTTAAATAAAAATAAGAAACATAAAATGCTCCTTATTTTATTAGTTACCTCTTAAACCTAGAGTTTTAATGATAGCTCTATATCTTTCGATATCTTTTCTTTTTAAATAAGTTAATAAAGATCTTCTTTTAGAAACTTTCTTTTGTAAACCTCTTTTAGAGATGTTATCTTTTTTATTTAAAATCATGTGATCAGTTAATGATTTGATTTCAGCTGTTAAAATAGTGATTTGAACTTCTGTCATTCCAGTATTTTCTTTGCTTCCGCCAACTTCTTTGATGATTTTTTCTTTTGTAGCTTTACTTATAGCCATAATTTCCTTTTCTTCCACTATTACAC
>JBOFGT010000091.1:0-5234 GCA_051649265.1 Mycoplasmoidaceae bacterium | reverse complement strand
GTATGGTTCCCCATTGTGAAAAAATTAATTCCATAATCCATTAATTTTTTATAATCAATAAAATTTAATCCTCTACCATCTGTAGTGTTTTCTGCATTTGCAATAACATAATCAATTCTTTCTTTTTTGATTATTTTTTTTACATTTTCCTTGATAGCTCTAATTCCATCTTCTCCAGATATATCACCAATGAATAAAATTTTCATCATTGATCCTTCCTAAGATAATATATTTAGTCTATATTATCAGTATCAAAATATATTATAAAGTATATAGTTTTATTATTTTAAAAAATATTTATAATATAATTTTTTTAATATGAAAAATGAAAATTATAAAGTCAAAGAGTTTGATGAGACACTTAGTGAAGAAGAGCAAAAAATAATTGATAAATATTTAAAAAGAAAAAAAATTATAGTTTGAATTTCTTTGATATGCGTTTTAACTTTAATTACATTAGCAATATTTATACCAATCTATTATGGATTAACATAATAGATTTATTTTATTTAGGTAATAATAAAGAGTTTAAGAAAATAAAAAATTCACTAAAATTATTCATTTGCATTTTCATTAAAAAATCTAATAAATCATTATATTCTTTGTTCACTTTTAAGAATTCAATATATTCTTGATCATCTTTAAAAGTGTTTTTTTTAAATAATTCTAAAATTAACTTTTCATCATAGTTAAAAATTAATTGTAATTTCTGTTTAATAATATCATCAGAAAAAAATGTTGAATAAAAATCGTTGTTTAAACCTTTATAATAGTTCATTATTTCTATATTATTATTTCTGAATCATTTTTTGAATTCCTTTTTATGAAAACCAATAATGCCTTGTTCTGTTAAGTATGCATACATAATTAACAAAAGTTTAACTTTTTCATCAAAAGAAAAATTAACTTTTTTTGATATTTTTTTTCTTCATTTATTTTCATTAAAAATTTTAATTTTTTCATTTTTTATATAAAACATTTTTTATTCTTCTTTCATTCAATGTTTTTCAATTTCGTTTTTAATGAAATCAAGAATTCCTTTTACATTGGAAAAATCCATTCTAGCAGGACCTACTATTGATATTTGCGTTTTGTTATCTGGTAATGATATTTCAGTTGAAGCAATGCATAAATCTTTGATACCAATTGATTCACCAAAAGTTATTGTTGTAGCACCACCATGAACATGTTGATTGTATGCAATTTGTTCTCATATACTTGTATTTTCTAACATTTCTAATACTTTAAGTAATTTACCATGATCATTAAATTCTGGTTGACTTAATAAATTATATTGCCCTTTTACATCAGTTTTAATCTTTTTTTCAAATGTAAAAATCTTTTCAAGGATCCTTTGAAGAGAAGATTCATAATTTATTATTTTTTCTTTAATAATTGGTTTTAAAAGTTTTACTTTGTCAGCAACTTCTGAAAGTTTACAATCAATTAATCGATCATTGAAAATTCTTATACAAATGGATAAGTTTTTTAAATCCTTTTCACTTTCTAAATTAATTATGTTTTTAAAAACACTACCACTCGAAGTAATCAAAATAACAAGTGCAGAATCTTTTGATGTTGGTACTAAATCAATTCTTTTAAGCAATTCATAATTGTCTGTTTGAGTAACTACTGATGGTAGTTTTAAAGTCTCATTAATCAAACTAATACTTGAATCTATTACATCATTAATTGAAAAATTTCTATTTGAGAATATTTTTCTTAATCTTGTTTCAATATCTTCATCAATTGAAGACATGTTGTTATGCTCAAAATATTTATATCCCATCACAGAAGGCACTCTTCCTGATGAATTATAAACCTTTTCAAGCAAACCCACTTTTTCTAGAGCTGACATATCGTTTCTGATTGTTGCAGCAGATAGGTTTTTCATATATTTACTTATTATTTTTTTACTTCCAACTGGAGTAGCTGTTGCTACATATTCATTGACAATAATAAATAATAATTTTTTTTGTCTATCTGTAATATTCAAAACAAACCTCAATATATAATAATTATATTTTAAAAATTAAATATATTTTTTTATTTCTTGGACAAGCATATTGTTTTTTGCGTTTAATAATTGTGAGTTACCAAAACCAATATTATTGCATTGAAAACAAATTAATTCACATTTTATTTTTAAATTATTTCTATTTAATAATTCAGCAATTGAATTATATAAGGTTCCATTTTTATAAACTCTTTCATAAAAAATTATTTTCTTATATTTCTTAATTATATTAATAACCTTTTCTTCATGAAAACCATGAATAAATATAGCATTTAATATGTCGACATTTGTATCCTTATATTCATCATAAATTTTATTAATTCAGTTCCCATATGAAATAATACATACTGATGAATTTTTGTTTTTTAAATATTTTCATTCTCCATAATTTATTTTTGAATAATTTGAACTAAATGGTACTTCATTAGAAAATCTAATGAAAATAGATTTTCTATTATTTTCCAAAGCAATATCAATTAGTTGTTCTAATTCATTTTTAGTTGATGGAGAACATATTATTGTATTTGGAATAGATTTAATCATTCCTATGTCATAAATACCATGATGGGTATTTCCATCTCCATAAGATAGATCTGCTCGATCAACAAGAAATAACACTGATAATGACTCCCTACAAATATCATTTAATATTTGATCATAAGCTCTTTGCATAAATGTAGAATAAATTGATATAACTGCTTTTCTATTTGCTAATTCAATACCTACTGCTTTTGCAATTCCATGTTCTTCACTAATTCCAACATCTTCACAGTTAAGTGGAAATTCTCTTTCTATTTCATTTAGATTAGATGAATAAATCATGGCTGAGTTTATTATTTTAATATTTTTATTATTAGTTATTTTCTTTGCTAAATAATTAGATGAAATAGAAGAAAATGTCTCTTTATCTTCAATAGAATTTTCATCCATGAAGGAATGGTATTTTGGATCATTTCCTTCAAATTCTTTAATTCCTTTTCCCTTAATAGTTTTTACATGAATTATTGTTGGAAAAAAATTAGAATAAAACCTAGCTTTAATAATTGCTTTATCTAAAGCCTTTAAGTTATGTCCATCTATTTTACCAATATAGCAAAATCCCAAATCAGTAAAAAAGTTATTTTTATTTAGTTTTTTTTCAAATTTAAATAAAGATTCAATTTGTTTATGATTAGATAAATTTTTAACAAATGGATATAAAAAATTTTTATAATTAATATCTTTTAACAAAATACTTAATCCTCCAACACTTTTAGAGATTGACATGCCATTATCATTTAAAATAATTAGCATTTTTGTTTGGTTAAAACCAATGTTATTTAAAGCTTCAAAAGCTAAACCATTCGAAATTGAAGCATCACCAATAACTGTTATCACTTTATCTTCATTGCTTGATTCATTAAACCCTTGAGCAATTGATAAACTATTTCCTGCATGACCAGATGAATAAAAATCATATTTTGATTCTTTATTACATTGAAATCCAGATAAGCCATTAAAATCTCTAATTGTTTTAATTTCAGAAAATCTATTAGTAAGCATCTTATGAACATATGATTGATGACCTGTATCATAAAATATTTTATGATTTGTATTTGGGAAGTGTTTAAGTAAAACAACAGATAATTCAACAATTCCTAAATTACTAGATAAATGAACTTTTTTGTCATTTGCTAAATCAAATATTTCTTCCCTTATTGACTTACAAAGTTTATCTAAATCTTTAAATGATAACTCTTTTAATTCATCAACACTTTTAATATCTTTTATGTTCATATTGTTTTTTTCTTTTTGTTAAAAATTAATTTTTACTATTATATAAATTATATATTTATTTAAATATTATATTGCTTTTATAAAAACTACCTTATAAATACAAACTATTTGTTAAAATAAATCATGGAGTAAAAAATGAAAAAACTATGAATAAAAAATTTAGTCATAAATAATTTTAGAAATTTACAAAATATAGAATTAAATTTTAATGATAAGTAAAATAAAATTTGCGGAATGAATGGTTTAGGGAAAACTACTATATTAGATGCAATAAGATATTCAATTTTCATAAAAATGAAAACAAAGCTATTTATAATAAGCCATTTATCAATTGAGTCAAAAGGTTTTGAAATATTGGATTTTATTAAGAGACAGTATGAAAATAAGAATATGAAAATGGAATACCTAATTCCAAAAAAAATAAATAACTATACATTCTGTGTTTAGTTATTTATTTTAAATTTAAATTAAAAATGAAATAATTTTAAAAGATAATAAATTAAATTGTTTATTTTTCTTTCTTTAATACATCTATTAATTCTCTGATTAATTCATTTTGTTGTTTAAACAATTCATTTTGTTTTTTCAGCTCTTTTAAAAAGTAATTTTCAAACATATCATTTCCCTTTCTCAAACTTATTATGTCACTTTTTTTAATATCTTAAAATATTGGTAACATTCATCTAATTATTTTTTTATTACTTCTTGTGAATATAAAAATATTAATTTTAAGATTTGAAACATAATTTTTATATTAAATATAATATAAATAATAATATGGGAAATAAAAAAGCAAATTAAAAATTTGCTCATCATGGTTTTTTATTAAATTTAAGATTCTTATCTTTATTAGTTTTCTAATTCTTTCGTTTTACTTTTCAATTCTTCATTAGCATATTTTTCTGCTTTTCAGATTTTAAAATCTGTAAGATCATTTTTTCTTTCTTTTTTTCTAATTTTAAGCTCTTCTAAAACATATTTTGATATCAATCAAAATCTTATTCATATAACAAGAGCTAATACTATTGTTATTATTAATACTATCAATCAAATAATTCCTATTGTAGAACTTAATATAGTTAATATTTCTTCTTCACTCATTACTTATCCTTTCTCTTTTATTTTTTAATCAAAGATATTATAAATGATAATTAATTATAAAAGATAAAAAATATGATTAATAAAAATAAATAACTATATGCAATTTATAGTTATTTATTTTTATTTTGAAGAATTCAATTGAGTTTTTTTTCTTCTTAATTGATCAATTGCTTTATCAATGCAATCAACAGTTGCAGTTTTAGGATCTAAACTTTCTGCTTCTGATATTATAGGATTTCCTTTATGAATTGAAATATTCAATCTAAGTTTATACATTTTATTGTGTTGATAATAAACATACTCTGCTTTTACAAAGTCTTCAACAAATATAAATTTTTTT
>JBOFGT010000090.1:0-2266 GCA_051649265.1 Mycoplasmoidaceae bacterium | reverse complement strand
TTTCAAACTTCTCAACTCCGTCATCTCATTCTTCTTTTTCTAAACCATTTTCAAGTTCATCATTAAAACTCATCATATCACTTCCAATTTCAACTAAAAATCATTTCAATTGATCTTTGTCTTCTTCTTTTTGAATTTTCTTAATTCAATCATTAAAATATTTATCATTCATAACTATTGTCCTGGTTTTCTTTTTTGTTTAAATTTTAGATTTTCAACTCTTTGATCTATATGTTCTAAAATTTTTTCATACATTCAAACATTAAATTTATATTTATCATGTAATTCTTTTTTTACTGGATTAATTTTTTTTCAATAAAAATCTTCTATTAACTCTTTATCAACTAAAAAACCTTTCTTCATTTCATCTAATTCTTTTAAACTATCTATTGTCTTAATTTCTTCAATTTTTTCATATCACTCATCTTTGGTAAAACAAAGATAATTTTTTCCTTTTATCATATTATTGTCCTGTCTTTCTTTTTTGTGATTTTTTTCAATCTTCTAATATTTCATCAACACCATTTAATTTAGAATTTAATGCTAATAACTTTTCTATAACTTGCTTTTGTTCTAATTCAGTTAGATTTACATTATCATATAGTTCGTTTATATGTTCTCATTCCTTTTCTAATTCTTGTTTTAAAATAGGATTTCTTTCTTTTTCAATTAATCTTTCTATCGCTTCACCATATATAGATTGATGTCTTTTGGTTTTTCTACTATCATTCATAGTTATTGACCTGTTTTTCTTTTTTGTTTATTGTCTTGTTTATAACAATCACCATCAGTAAAGCAAACATCTTCTTTTTTCGTTTTCATATAGAAACCTTTTGTATCAAAGTCATAATATCTCTTATATGTTCCTTTTTTTAAATTATGATTTTCTTCTATTTCTCTAATTCAAATTAAAAAATTTTCTTTTTCATTTTGTAATGTTTCTTTACTTGCTTTTTCATTTTTTAAATCTTTAATCTTAAAATGGTATAACTCTATTTCATTTTCTAAATCAAATACAAATTTTTCTAATTCTTTATTCATATTATTGTCCTGTCTTTCTTTTTTGATTATTGTCTTGTTTTTGATTATCATATAATCACTTATTGACTTTTGGTTGAACATACCTTATAACAAAATCAACCAAAATTGTCTCTTCAAGATCACCACCATACATTTTAATATAATCATTCATGTCGTTATGAGCAAGATAACTACTTTCATTAAATTCTAATAACAAGTCATTACCATCGAATTTACTTCTTGTTATCTCTTCACAAAGTTTATAAAGTTTTCCTTCCATGATTATTCCATTATCTTCATATTCATAAGATACACCATTATGGTTTTCTTTTATTCTGTCTAATATTTCTTCATAAATTTCATTAGCAAGATCTCACATCAATTTATCAATCTTATCTTCAATACAATTAACAATATGTTCAATAAAAGACAAATATTTCTTTTTATCTTTTTCTATTTTTTCATCATTATTTATTGCTGGTTCTAAATATCAAATTGGGTTTCCTATCATCTTTTTTGTTTTCGAATTAAAATCAATTATTGTTTCTACTCTATCTCTTAATTCCTTATTCATTAATTTTTCTAATTCTTTATTCATAGTTATTGTCCTGTCTTTCTTTTTTGCTTTTGGTTTTCTAATTCTTTTAATTCTAAATTTTCAATTGTTAAATTGTTAATTACTAATTTTTTAATATAATCTTCAATTTCTTTATCTTTGAGCTAAAAATAAAATTAATATCACCGTTCGTGTAATTAAACTTTATTTCCTTTTGTTTTACTAAATCAAACTTTCTTTCAACTCATAAAAAATTATCAATACTATTTGTAAAGTTCTTAATGTTTTTGCTTTCAATTTCATTTAATTCATCATTTAAACTTATTTGGTAATAATTACCTGTGCTTGTTTTTAATTGAATTTCAGCATCATTCAAACAAATTCAAAAGTGTTCTAACTCTGTTTTATTTGTCTTCATTTGTTCTTCTAATTCATCAATCGTATTTTCTCAAAACTCTAATATTTCAATTTGACTTCTATTTAATTCAAATTTATCAGTATTTCTAATTAATTGATTTAATTCGAATATTAATTTATCCATTTATTTTCCTTTTAATTCCCTCTGGAATAGTATTATAGAAAAAATAAGTTCAGTAATTATTAACAAAAATACATTACTAAACTTATTCAATTAAATTTTTGTGGTTCTTATCCAAGAACAGTATTTTCATATAAAAACTTATTATTATT
>JBOFGT010000089.1:0-2460 GCA_051649265.1 Mycoplasmoidaceae bacterium | reverse complement strand
TTTCAAACTTCTCAACTCCGTCATCTCATTCTTCTTTTTCTAAACCATTTTCAAGTTCATCATTAAAACTCATCATATCACTTCCAATTTCAACTAAAAATCATTTCAATTGATCTTTGTCTTCTTCTTTTTGAATTTTTTTAATTCAATCATTAAAATATTTATCATTCATAAACCTATTGACCTGTCTTTCTTTTTCCTTGTATTTCTTTTTCATGTTTTTCTCTCATATAGAAACCTTTTGTATCAAAATCATAATATCTTTTATATGTTCCCTCTTTTAAATTATGATTTCTTTCTATTTCTTTAATTCAAATTAAAAAGTTTTCTTTTTCATTTTGTAATGTTTCTTTACTTGCTTTCTCATTTTTTAAATCTTTAATCTTAAAATGATATAGTTCTATTTCATTTTCTAAATCAAATACAAATTTTTCTAATTCTTTATTCATAACTATTGTCCTGTCTTTCTTTTTTGGTTGTTTCGCTTTTTTTTCATGATAGTTATAATCTTGTTCTCATGTTTGTGTTTTCTCATCAAATACAAATATTGGTTCAACAATTTTGTTGTATAGTTCTTTAATAAAATTTTCATATTTATAATCAAACTTATTTGTATCGATATAACCGCATATAATAACTAACCAATTCAAACTACCAACATCGTCTTCTCTTTTATTGCTTCAAGTATAATAATCACATTTATTTGTTTCTTTATTAACTATTGCTCAAACTCTATGTCTGCTTCTTTTAATTACAATAAATTTTTTTGTTTCTGTTTCCAAATAACTTTGTCTAATAGAACCATCATAATTTTCTTCTATTCACTCATCGCATTCTTCATATTCGAATTGTAAGTTATTTATAATTTCAGATTTTTGATATAATTTATAACCTTTTTCTTTTATTACATTTTTTAAATATTTTCTTGCTTCTTTTCTTCAAAACTTTCTCCTTTGTTCAAGTTCTTTATAACTAATATCTCTTTCCATACCTATTGTCCTGTCTTTCTTTTTTGTGCTTTTTTTCAATCTTCTAATATTCCATCAACACCATTTAATTTAGAAGTTAGTGCTGATAACTTTTCTCTAACTTGCTTTTGTTCTAATTCAGTTGGATTTACATTATCATATAGTTCGTTTATATGTTCTCATTCCTTTTCTAATTCTTGTTTTAAAATAGGATTTTTTTCTTTTTCAATTAATCTTTCTATCGCTTCACCATATATAGATTGATGTCTTTTAGTTTTTCTACTATCATTCATCTTATTGACCTGTCTTTCTTTTTTGGTTAAATTTTAGATTTTCAACTCTTTGATCTATATGTTCTAAAATTTTTTCATACATTCAAACATTAAATCTATATTTATCATGTAATTCTTTTTTTACTGGATTAATTTTTTTTCAATAAAAATCTTCTATTAATTCTTTATCAACTAAAAAACTTTTCTTCATTTCATCTAATTCTTCTAAATTATCTATCGTTTTAATTTCTTCAATTTTTTCATATCACTCATCTTTGGTAAAACAAAGATAATTTTTTCCTTTTATCATATTATTGTCCTGTCTTTCTTTTTTGTGATTTTTCAAATGTATCATCAGAACAACTATCTCAATCTACTTTAATAGATACATTAAATTTAAACCCGTTATAATCAATTTTTTTCTCTACTTCAATACCTCTTATAGCAGCGGTTTTATACATATCTAAAATATAGTCATATAATTCTTCATCTTTTATTTTTATATTTTTATTACTCATACTATTGTCCTGTCTTTCTTTTTTGGTTATTATCTTGTTTATAACAATAATCATCAGTAAAGCAAACATCATCTTTTTTCGCTCTCATATAGAAACCTTTTGTATCAAAATCATAATATCTCTTATATGTTCCTTTTTTTAAATTATGATTTTCTTCTATCTCTCTAATTCAAATTAAAAAATTTTCTTTTTCATTTTGTAATGTTTCTTTACTTGCTTTTTCATTTTCTAAATCTTTAATCTTAAAATGGTATAACTCTATTTCATCTTCTAAATCAAATATAAATTCTTTTTCTAAATAAATTTTTTCCGCTTGTTTTAATAAAAAAGTTATTGCTTTTGTTTGTAAGGTTCTCATTTCTTTTTCTTTGTTGTTGTTTTCTATATAATAATTAATTACGTCTTTTAAGTCCTCTTTCTTAAAAACTTCATTAAAATAATCTTGCGCTGCGTCTCAAATTTCATAATTATAATAATCGTCTTGTGTTGTTTCCAAAAATTCTTTAAATTTTTCTGTTTCTATATGTTTTAAAAATTCATTTATTTTATTCATTGTTTTTCCCTTTAATTCCCTCTGGAATAGTATTATAGAAAAAATAAGTTCAGTAATTATTAACAAAAATACATTACTAAACTTATTCAATTAAATTTTTGTGGTTCTTATCCAAGAACAGTATTTTCATATAAAAACTTATTATTATT
>JBOFGT010000088.1:0-3459 GCA_051649265.1 Mycoplasmoidaceae bacterium | reverse complement strand
ACTAGAAGCAGAACAACTAACTATTGGTAAGGTAATAGCTAAAGCTGAGCTAGCAATTAAAGTTCCTAATAAACTTAATTTTATTTTTTTATTCATATTTTACCTCTTTATAAAATTACTATTTATAAATATTGTAGCTTTTTTTTTTTTGCAAGTTAAAGCAAATATAGTTATTATTAATTAAAGAGTTTTATCTAAATTAATATAGTAAAGTTTTAAATATTTTTGTTTTATTAAAATAAAAAAAGTGCATATATGCACTTTTTAATGATTGATAAAAACAAATATATTATAAGGCAGTACCTATACTATTTGTTTTTGAAAAAATATCTTGAGTTGAAGCATATTCTGGTTTAAAATTTATTTTCAATTCAACACCTATAATATATTCTCCTGTTTCAGGCAATTCTGGTACATAATAATAAGTAATATTTTCAACAGCTTCATTAAAAGAAATAATTTTATCACCAATTTTAAATTTTGAAGTAAGATCGTTATTAATTTTTATTTCATCAGGAGCTTCTTCGCCAACTACTCAACTATCAATAACTGCTTGTTGTGCTTCTCTGCTTCCTCCTAAACTTGGATCGCTTGCTTCTTCAATAAGAACTCTCATAATAAGAGTAGCATTATGATTACATAAATCTATATCGTCAACTCCTAAGAAAGATATATCTCCTAAAACTTCTCCTAGATCGCCAACTTGAATTAAAATATCATTCTCTGAAGTATATTCTTTTTTAAAAATAACTTTTAATTCAGGCCCAGAAATAGTACCACTATCAGGAATTGAAGCACCACTATTAAAAATTATATTTTCAATAGCGTCATTACCACTAACTGATTTTGATTCAGAGCTTGTAAAATTTAAAGTTTCCTTAATTGAGTCTATATAATTAGAAGGTATTGCATTACTAACTTTTCATCCGTTTACAATATTTTTTTGTGCTTGAATAGTTTTACCAAAAGCTAATTCATCTTTTAAAAGTTTAGTAACTATATTAGAAGAATCAATTAGTTTTATCAGAATCTGCAGTTACTATAATAGGTGTTTCTTTACTAGAAGCAGAACAACTAACTATTGGTAGGGTAATAGCTAATGCTAAACCAGCAATTAAAGTTCCTAATAAACTTAATTTTATTTTTTTATTCATATTTCACCTCTTTATAAAATTACTATTTATAAATATTGTAGCTTTTTTTTGCAAGTTAAAGCAAATATAGTTATTAGTAATTAAAGAGTTTTATCTAAATTAATATAAGGAACTTTTAAATATTTTTATTTTAATAAAATAAAAAAGTGCATATGCACTTTTTATATATTTCAAAGAAAAGAATTTTATAAAGCAATAGCTATTGTATTACATGTAAATAATAAAATTTCAGTTGAAGCATATTCTGGTTTAAAATTAATTTTCACTTGAATATTTTTAATTTCTTCACCTGTTGGAGGTAATTCTGGAATATTATAATAAACTAGACTTTCAACTGCATCATTAAAATTAACATTAGCATCATTAATTTTAAAAGTTGCTGCTAAAGAAATACTAAGGTATATATTATGATCTACATTTTCTCCAACTACTCAACTATCTAAAACTGCTTGTTGGGCTTCCCTGCTACCAGAACCAGGATTACTTGCATTTTCAATAAAAGGGATAAGTGAATTAGTAAGAAGTCCATTAGTTAAAATTTCACTTTGACCAAAAAGAATATCCCCTAAAACATCTCCTAAATCATCAACTTGAATTAAAATATCATTCTCTGAAGTATATTCTTTTTTAAGAATAACTTTTAATTCAGGACCAGAAATAGTACCACTATCAGGAATTGAAGCACCACTATTAAAAATTATACTTTCAATAGCATCATGACCACTAACTGATTTTGATTCAGAGCTTGTAAAATTTAAAGTTTCTTTAATTGAGTCTATATAATTAGAAGGTATTGCATTACTAACTTTTCATTCGTTTACAATATTTTTTTGTGCTTGAATAGTTTTACCAAAAGCTAATTCATCTTTTAAAAGTTTAGTAACTATATTAGAAGAATCAATTAGTTTATCAGAATCTGCAGTTACTATAATAGGTGTTTCTTTACTAGAAGCAGAACAACTAACTATTGGTAGGGTAATAGCTAATGCTAAACCAGCAATTAAAGTTCCTAATAAACTTAATTTTATTTTTTTATTCATAATTTTAACTCCTAAATAAAAATTTCTTTATGTATATAATATATATTATATATTTTTTCTTTTTTTTTTGCAATACTAAAGCAATTGTGGTTATTCAACTAATTATTAAAAAATTAAATATGGAACAAAAAATTCTTTTATTAAAAATAAAAAAAATGCACAAACACTTTCTTTATTTTATTCAAATTTAATTAAATAATTAATGAATTTTTAAATGAAAAAAATATGGAGTAACATCATCAGATGCAGTTCCTAAAGAGCCAACTTCAAGTTCAATTATTGCTGGAGCATATCCACTTTTAAGATTAACATTTAATACAATTCCTTCAATAGGTTGACTAGCAGTAATTGTAATTCCATCTTTAAAAGTTACACTTTCAATAACATCTCCTGAAATTTCTTTGTCATCAGCATCAGTAAATTTTAAGTTATCTGTGATTGTTTTAATTGGTCAGCATCTAATTTTACATCTTTTTTTCATGTATCTACAAGCTCTTTTTGTTCAGCAAAAGTTGATCTTGCTGCTATTTCAGCAGCTAATAAAGCATTAATAGCTGCTATTGCTGCTGTTTTGCTTTCTGGAGTAACTTTAACATCAGTAGTTTCACTAGATGCAGAACAACTAACGATTGGTAATGTAACAGCTAAAGCTTAACCAGAAATTAAAGTTTCTAATATACTCAACTTAATTTTTTTATTAATTTTATTTCCTAAAATTTTAATATTAAATAATAGATAATTTTTTTTCTATCTAAGCATAACCTATAAATACAGATAGAACAGTAAAAAATTCGGGATGAGCATATTCAGGTTTTAAATGAAATTTAAAATTAGGAGTCGAAGCCATTACACCAGGCTCAGGGTAAAATCCATTGGTATTGTAGGTTACATAATCAATGACATCATCACCAGAAATGAAAACATCATTAAGTCTAAAAGTTGTTTCCTTTTTAAAAACATCTATGGCTTCAGGGTATATTTGATTTCCTAATTCTCAACTTTCAACTAAAATTTTTCTATTTTCATAAGTATCTGCCATTGTAAGATATGATACATAAATAGCTCCAACTTGATTAAAGTAGTCTCCTAAATTTATTAAAAATAAATCGCCTATAGCATCTCCTAGATTACCTAATTGTAAAATATTAGAATTTCAAGAATATGGTGCTTTAATATGAACTTTGAGTTTAATTCCGTTTATTGTTCCACTAGTAGGAATAGTAGTAGTGCTATAAAAAGTTATGCTTTCAATAACATCATTACCA
>JBOFGT010000087.1:0-8054 GCA_051649265.1 Mycoplasmoidaceae bacterium | reverse complement strand
TCACCCGTTCGCCACTAAGTATAAATACTTCGTTCGACTTGCATGTATTAGGCATCCCGCTAGCGTTAATCCTGAGCCAGGATCAAACTCTCAAAAATTGAACAGATTCTATTTAGTTTTCAAAGAACTTTCTATGTTGTTTTTATAAAAAATAACATAGCAAAATTGCTATCATATTCCTGATAATTATTAATATACAAAAATACAAAAGCAAAATAATTATATAATATAAGTGTTCCTTTTCAAATTTTTTAAAAAAATTTCTTGTATATATATATTATATTAATTCACCTAAAAGGCCATCAAACATTATTTTTTTAATTTTTACTTTTTTATATTGGCCAGTTAGGTTTTCTTCTGTTTTAACTAGTACTTGAATATACTCAGAAGAAAATCCATTTTGAAAAGAAGAAGATTCGGATTTTTCAAAAACAACATCTGTTTCTAAATTAATAAAAGATTTTAAAATTTCTTTTCTAATATTATTTTTTAATTTAGTAATTTCTTTTATTCTTCTTTTTTGAATGTTAGAGTTTATACATTTTAATTTAGAAGCAGCAGTCATTTTTCTTTTTGAGTATGGAAAAATATGCATATCCAAAAATTTAATTTTCTTTAGTCATTCCATTGATTCAATATGATCTTCTTCTGTTTCAGTTGGGAATCCCACAATATAATCAGTAGTAAAAGTAGAATTAGGAAATTTATCTCTTATTTTACAAACAAGTTCATAAAATTTTTCAATACTATACTTTCTATTCATTTCCATCAATACTTTGTTTGAACCAGATTGAAGACATATGTGTCATTGCTGACAAAATCTTTTTGGATTGTTTGTAATAATTTCTACAATTCTATCTGTTATTTGAAATGGTTCTACTGATGAAATTCTTATTCTAAAATCTCCCTTTATTTTATTTATTTCTTCTAGTAATTTTTCAAAGTTATTTTTACCATCATCATAACCTGCTGTGTTAACACCAGTTATAACGATTTCTTTATATTTTTCCTTTAGTTTATTAATTTCCTCTATTAAGATATTTAAATTTTTTGATCTTTGTCTTCCTCTTGAAAAAGGAATAATGCAATATGAACACATAAAATTGCAACCATCTTGGATTTTTATAAATGCCCTTGTTTGGTTTGTGAAATTAATATCTTCATTTTTTTCAAATTTCTGATTAATAAGTAAGTTTTCTATTTTATTTATTCTTTTTTTTTTCTTTTCAAATTCAAGAATTAATTCATAAACGTTATTTTTATATTTATTACCTATTAAAATATCAATATCATATTTCTCACCAATATTACTATTAATTTGTGTATAACATCCGGAAGCAATAACAATTGAATTGGGATTATTCTTTTTTGCTCTTTTTATAATATTAATTGATTTTTTATCTGCCTTTTCAGTAACTGTACATGTATTTATAATATAAATATCAGAAAAACTATTGAATGGTTTTTCAATGTAACCATTCATCAATAATTGATTCCTCATTGAATTAGATTCAAAAGTATTCACCTTACATCCTAAAGTATAAATTGCAAATGTATTACTTTGCATCTTCAATTTCCTCTTTTTTATTAATTTTTTCGGTTTCTATTTTTTTTGATTCTTTTTCATTTTCACCATTTCTTCTTTTTTCAATATCAACATTAATTTTAAAGTGAGAATATTGTTGAAAACCAACACCAATCAAAGAAATAAATAATACAATACAAATTAATATTATGGTAACCCAACTATTATTAGCTCACAATCCATAAATTGAAAAAGATGTAATAAATGAAAGAGAAAAAATCATATTAGCTAAATTTATATATGTAGCAAGTCAATCATAGAATATTCAGTTTTTAGTCATATGAAATTTTATTAATGTATACTCTTTTGTTAAAATTATCATATAGATGCAAGAAGTGATTGATGATACACATGAAGCAATAATAATAGGTAATATTTGACCAATTAAATCATTAGGACTATTAGAAACAATTATAATTGAAATCATTACTCCTAGCACAATTGAAATAGATGATATTTTATATAAAATAACTAGTAATATTTTTGTTATGTTTCTATTTTTCATTCTTACTTCCTATATTAAAAGATAAAATCGATGCCAAATAAATAGCAGCAGTTTCGCTTTTTAAAATTGTTTCTGTTAATTTTAAAAATGAACAACTATTTTTAAGCTTTTCTAATTCGTTTGTAGAAAAACCGCCTTCAGGCCCTATAATCAAATTAATCTTATCATTATATTTTATATCATCAAACAAAAATATCTTTTTTGCTCCTTGATGTGCTAATATATTAAAATTATTATTTCCAATTTGATTTAATAATTCATTAAAACTTATAATTTTATTTAATTCTAAATCTATATGTCTAAAACATTGCTTAGATGATTCAGAGATAATTTTATTTAGTCTGTCATAATTCAACTTAATGTTTTTTTGGCTTCTTTTAAACATAACTGGAGTAATTGATTTACAATTTATTTCATTCAATTTTCTGACAGCTAATTCAAAATTGTTTTTATCTATTACACCCAAATAAATATTTAAATTTAAAATATTATTTTTTAATTCCTTCTTATTTATTATTCTTAGTTTTAATTTATCAATAGAAGTGATTATTGTTTCATATTCATTTAGATTATCAAAGCAAAATATTTTGTCACCTATTTTTTTTCTTAAAGATTTTTTAATATGTAATTGATCTTCTATTGATAAGTGTATTTCATCATTTAAAATTTTGCAAATTTTAAACTTTGGCATTTAAAATCCTATCTAATATAAAATTAATAAATTTATAGGATTTTTCATCACTATAATTTTTGGACGTAATAATTGCTTGATCAATTAAAATTTTTCTATCAATTTTTGATATATTATATTCAGAATATGCTGAAACTATTATAGCTAAGTCTACTTCTGAAACTCTATTCCATTTTCAATTTTTGCTTAAATTTGAAATAATAATTTTTTTAATCTCTGAAAAATTATTTAAAGCATATTCAACAATGTTAAAGATATTTTCATCTTTTTTTATTTCATCAGGAATATTATCAAGATCAAAATCTTGTTTCATTAAACAAGAATATATATATTGAAAAACAATTATTCTTTTTTCTCATTGTTTAAGCATAATTAACTAATAATAATATTTACATAAAAGTCGTTTATGTTAAGCTCTGAACTTAAAATAAATAATATTTCTTTTCTAAGAGAATCAATTTCACCTATTATTTCTTTATTTAAAGACTCATTAATATAAATATACATTTCGTTGTTATCATTGTCATTCAAAAATGAATTGATTCTAATGTTTTTATATTTATAATTTGAACCTTCAATATAATTGAGAATATACATTGTAATTGTTTTAAGCTCAATAAATATTGAATCATTGTTTTTTGAAAATATTTTATACATTCTTACTTCTTCCAATGTACTCTCCATTGCTAGTATTAATTATTACACTTTCGCCAGTTTTAATAAATTGTGGAACATTTATTTCATATCCAGTTTCAAGAGTTGCTTTCTTTAATGCAGCTTGTGCTGTATTACCTTGAACTGCTTCTTCTGCAAATTCAATTCTTAATTTAACTTGATCTGGTAAATAAATTCCTAAAATTTCTGATTCATAAATCATTATATTAAACTCTAAACCTTCTATTATAAAGTTTTTCTCTCATTCAAGTTTAGATGAAGGAATTTCATATTGCTCAAAGTTTTCTAAATCCATAAAAATATAATTAGATCCATCTATATAAGAGAAAGAACATTTCTTTTTTAAAATATTTGCTTGTTCTAATTTTTCTCCAGTTAATACTTCAACAGTAATTGATTGATTTCTAAGATTTTTAACTTTACATTTAACTATACCTTCTCTCATTGCTGTTTTATTAAAAGAGTTTTCTATTACTAAATAAATGTTATTTTTGTATAAAAAAGTATGTCCTGGTCTTAAATCTTTTGCATGTATTATTTGTGCCATTTTTTTTCCTTCAAAATATACTATTATTATAAAATAAAAAAATAAATAATTACTAATGTAATTATTTATCTAAATCTGCTTTTGTTATTTTTGGTGATTTATGTTCTATTATCTCAAAGAAATGTGATTGTTTTCTTTTTCTAGCATTATCAAGCTTCTTAACTTGTTGAGTCTTTGGTGGGAATGGAGAAACATTTTGAACTATTGGAGATTCTTCTATCTTGTTTTGAACTATATTTGAATTTCTATTTAATAATTCTTTTAGTCTTCTATTTTCTTCTTCTTTTAATCTTAATTCATTTGCGATGTCTTCATTTGTAGTAGACATTCTAATTCCTAATGGTTCAATACCTTTTTCTAAAGAAGAAATTCTTGCTTCATATTCATCTCTTAAAATTTTTAAAGCTTTATTATTTATAATATCAGCGATATCATTCTCATTTATATGAGATTTATTAATTACATTTTGAGATAATTTTCTAATTTCTTTTTCTTGAGCTTCAATGATATTAGTTAACTCAACTAATCTTTGATTATTAGCTAATCAAGCTTTTTGAGTAACTTCAGATTGACTATTAAGTTTTGACACTTCATTTAAAGCAAGTTTCTTGCTTTCATTTTCAATGAAAGAACTTATATCATCTTTAGTATAAGTTTGTATTCCATCTGAAGCTCTTATTTTAACAATCTTTGTTTTTGGTAGTTCACCATTAAGGTAATCATATTTCATATCTTCATCTCCATTTTCATATTCATAAATTCCATCGTCTTCCAGTGAAAGACCTCTTTTCTGGAATTCTTCTTCTCAATTTAAATTATAATTCAATGATTTGTTATTTTCTAAAGAAATTTTAGAATTACTTGAGTTAACAAAATTTAGTTCTTCTTCAAGAAAAGAATCAATATTCATGTTAACTTTTTTAACATTATCTTTAAATAAAGTTTTTGATTTTTCATGAATTCTATAACTAGGATCAACAAAACTACTTGAATTTGATTTTTCTAGTTGAGTTATTCTATTTTCTATTGAAGCAAATGACTCTTGATTTTCATTAAAGTTTTTGTCAATTTTATTTGATAAATAATCTAAATTTATTATTAATTTTTCATAAATGTTGTTTATATTAGCATCCAAACTTGTCATGAAACTATCTAGTTCATCATCAGAAAAATTTTCAGAACCTATTTGACTAACATTAGATAAATGAATATCAAATTTTTCTTTGTTCAATAAATTAGAAATATATTGACTTCTATATCTCATTGTTTTCCCTTATTTTTTAAGTAATAATTTAAATTAATTATAACAATCTTTTTTTATGATTTGCTATTAATTTTTCAATTGCTTCTTTTTCTTTTTTGTTAAGATTTGCATCTTTTTGAGCTGTGTTTATTTGACTAGCTTCTTTGAAACCTTTTTCATGTTCAATTATAATGTCTTCTAATAAAGATATTCTTTGAACATTTTTTAATCAAGCTCTATGTGATTTGTTTAATTCTGAATTACTTTCTTCAAACATTTTTACAAATTTTTTTAATTCTGCAGTAATAATTTCTTCAGAATATTTTAAGATTAATTTTTTAATTTCATCTTTATCTTTTAAATTACCTTCAATTTTAAAATCTATATTTTTTAAAGTTTCATCAATTCTTTTATAAAGATTAACATCTATTTCATTTGTAATTTGAAGAATTTCATTGTAAAGATTTTCTATTGAAACTTCTTGTTTTTTTGTAATATCATTAATTTGATTTGAAATAAAATTATTTTCACTTTCAATTGAAGATATTTCGCTTTCTAATTTAGAAATATTTTCATTAATTTTTAAAATATCATCATTTTGACTTATATTACTTAATAAACTAGTTTGTTTATTAATTTGATCTTCTAATTCAGATATTTTTTTATTATTTGCAACTCATAATTTGTAAACTTTCTTAATTTCATTCGAAGAAGTATCTGCATATTTTTTAAGATCAACAATATTGTCACTACTGAATGAAGAAATATTCATTACTTCATCAATCAATGATTCAATTTTTAAATTACAATTTCAAATTTCATCAAATATTAGCTGATTAATTTTTACATTTTTACTATTTAATTTATTAATTATATTGCCAATTTCCTCTTTTATTTTTTTATCTTCCTCAAATAAAATTAAAAGTTCTTTTTTAAACGGTAAATTATTAATTTCTTTTGTAACAATGCTATAAACTATTTCTTCAATAGATTTGATTATATCAGCATCATTAATAATTTTTTTAGGATCAAAATTTAAAGATATTGAGTCTATTTTATTATCTATTTCTTTAATAATTTCTTTAATATTGTTCTCAAAATCTTTCTTGAATGCAAATAAGTTATCTTCTAAAATCAAGTTTTTATTTTTTAATGATTGTATCTCATTATTAATAGAACCATCCATTTCAAGGATATCTAATAAATTTTCTTGTAAAGAGTTGCTTTTGAAATCTAAACTATCAATATCAGATCTATGTTTTTTTAATTCATCTTTTAAGATATTATCTAGTGATTTTAATCTCTCATTATTTAATAATCAATCTTTCTGAATTCTTGATATTTCTGCTGAAATACTATCATTAATATGAGCAAGTTCGTTTATTTTTTCTAAACCTTCTTTTTTATCAAATTTTTGATTAACATCTTCTACTAATTTTTGAATTCTTTCATTTGCTAATTCATAGTTATTATTTACTAAGTTGTGAATTATATCAATAGATTCTCTATTTTCATTTATATCTAGAGAAGCATTTTCTAATAACTCCATAGAATTTTTATATACAGTATCTACTTTTGTATTAAAGTCATCACCAATTTCTTTTTTAACTTCTGAAACTAAATCATCCATTTTATTTACAAGGATTGATTTTTGATTTTTGATATTCTTTTCTATTTTTGAATTATCATTCATTATTTCCATAATTTCAAATTTTAGATTTTCATCAACTTTAATTATTTCATCAATTTTTCTTTTTATATTTGGAGATGGTTCATAATCACTATTAATGTTAGATAATTCGCTTGTTTGATTTTCAAGTAAATCTATGAAAGAAGTTAATTTAAAATTATTTAATAATCATAATTTTTTATTTTTTTCAATTTCATTATTTACTTCAATATTAAGTTCTTTAATATCAGCAATTTTATGATCTAGATCAACACTTGCAACTTGTAGATTAGATGATAATCTTTCTTCTAATAAAACAATGTTGTTGTTACAATTATTTAAATCTTCATTTAATACTTCACTAATTTCTTCAAATCTTGAGGCAGATTCTTCACTTGCAGTTCTTACACTATCAACTAATTCTATTGTTTCATTATATAAGTCATTAATTTTTAAAGTAAAATCATCAGTCAAAGAATCAGATAAATTTTTAATTTCTGTATCTATTTTATTACCAAGATTTTGTTCCATAGAGAACATATTTTCATTTATGTCAGATTCAATTTTTTTGATTCTATTTTTAATTTTAGATTTTTCATTTAACAATGTATTCTTAATTAAATCAGTTTCAGAATAAATAGTTTCTATTTCTTGTTTAATATCTTTTTCAGAATCATAAAGTTCTTGAATTCTATCAAATGATAAATTTCAAACTTCTTCACTACTTCTACTTAATAATCTTAATTCTTCAGATTGAGATAATAATAATTCTTCAAGTGAAGCTAGTTTTTTATTATTTAAAATTCAAGAATCATAATTTTTCTTGATTTCATGCATTGAAATATCATTATCTAGTCTCAATTGTTCAACCTTTTCAACTAATGGTTTAAATTTAGGATCTTCTTCTGGAAGCAAATTAATATTTTCATTAATTTCAAATAATGAGTTATTAACTTCTAGTACAAAGCTATTAACTTCATCTTTTAATTTACTAATTTCTTCTGCATTATTTTCAGCAAATAAATGAACTTCACTAATTATTTCAGTCATTTCAGAATATAGAGAAGAAATTTTTTCCTCTATATCAAGAGAAACTTTTGAAATTTTTTCGTCAATTTGATCTGATAATGTTTCTTTAG
>JBOFGT010000086.1:0-14045 GCA_051649265.1 Mycoplasmoidaceae bacterium | reverse complement strand
CCATTTTTTCGTTTTCAATGAACCCTTCAAAATCAAAAATTACAAAATCACCTTTTTCAATTTTTTGGTTTTCTTTAGGAACTAATTCAGAGTTCTTATTTAAATACTTTTGTTTCTCTTCATTAATTTCTTTATCAGTAACTTTTTTATCAATTTTGAAAGATATTTTTTTGTAGTCTCCAATTTTTATAGTTGGAATTTTTTTAAATACAAATGATAGAGAAAGTTTTTTATCATCAACATTATCTATATTAAGTGTAGGTTGTTCATTTAATATAGAATCTTCCAAATCAATAAACTGTTTATCTTCAATTAGAAACTTATTAATTTTTTGAACATGCATATTTACAGCTTTTTCAATTATTTCACCTTTAGAAATAAATCCTTTTGCTTTTTCAGTATGAGCTGGTGAACCTGGTCTAAATCCTCCAGGAATTTTTATTTTTTTTGCTAAATTTTTAAAAGCTTTTTCCTGCATTTTAATTCATTCAAGGCTTTCAATATCAATTAAGAAAGAAATCTCTTTTTCATTATTATTTATTTTAACTATTTTCATTTCAAAACCTCTATCTTATAAAGAATTATAAATTAAAATGAATAAAATTATTTAATTATTAATTTAAATTTTGCCAAGTATTTTATATGTTTATTTGAATGAGGTATTAATTCAACTTTAATGCTTATTTCATCATTTGATATTATTTTAAAAAATAAATTTGATAATAATTTATCATATGGATATTTTATATTTTCTGAGCTATTAACCAATTCTTTTATTACTATGGGTAAATTTTTTCTAATTAACAAACTATCAAAATATTTAGAATATCCGTTAACAGATTTTTCAATTTTTATTAATGAGTTTATATTTTCATTTTTTATAACTTCTTCTTTAAATGTTATATTTCTAATTTCTTGATTATTATTTTCCAATGAATTATCTTTTATATTTGGACTTATCAGAAATGATATAAACACTGAAAGAGTTGTTACAAAAATAATCGAACTAAGAGAAGTAATAATAGCTTTTCTTTTATTAAATTTTTTCATAATTATCTATTGTGTCTTTCTCTTCTTCATATTTAACTCATAAAGAATCATTTATATTAAAATTATTTCTTAGAGATATAAAATAATTTTTTCCAAGAACATTTAAATTAAAGTTAACAATATAGTAACCTTGCGTTTTAAAGGGAAAAATAATTCCCAGACTATCATCTTTTTTTTCGAATTTCTTTAATTCAAAATTATATAGATATCCATAATTTAAAAACATTTTGTAAAAATTATTGATTATTGAAGACTCAAATTGATTTATTGATAATTTTTTAGCACCATTTTTTTCATAATTAAATTCTATCTCAAATTTATTAATAGAAATATTTATATTTTTTGTTTTGATAGAGAAAAGATTATAAAATCTTTCTTCTTCAAAATAATTTGGTATTAAAAAGTCTATTGTAATTGTTTCATTTTTTTTATAACCATTTGTATCAAAATGATTAGCAAAGGGAACATTAAATCTACCAGATGATTCAACTATAACAGTATTTGAATATTCAAAAAAAGCACTCATATTTTTTGATCTAACTTCATAAAAAAATTGATTAAGATTTTCATTAGTTGATAAAAAATCATATTTATTTAATATTTCAACATCAATGTCGAAATCAAAATTTATTTTTATATTTTCTTTTAAAAAGCTTCTATTAAAAAATGCATTTTCTGAAATATCAAGTTCTAATGTAGCTCGATATTTTTTTGCAAGTTCTTTAGGATAGTTATTTATATTTTCTGTTATTTCTTCAATAACTTCATAGATAATAATATTCTTAGCTATTTGACCTGGAAAACTAATATTCATTAATAATGTACCAATTGGTAATTTACTTTTTGAAATTGCATTTATTTCAAATTCAAAAAATAATTTCGTGTCATTATAATTTATTTTAGATTTTATATATGTAATATCAAAAAATTTTTTAAATCAGTTGTATTCATTTTTAGAATCTAGTTTTTCTAAATAATAATCAGCATTTATTTGATTTGTATAAATTTCACTATTTATCATTTTCAAAAATCCATAAAATTACTAGATGCTCTTCTCAATTTTCAATAATATGTTGAAATTGAATAATTAAGTTCCTCTTTTTCTTTTTTATCAATAAATATATTTGTTAGTATCCAACTATCCTCTTTATCTAATTCCTTTAAAATATTATCAATAAAAGAAATATATTTATTATATTCTTCTAATTCCTTTGTTGTAATTTTTTCTTCTTCCTTGTTTATGTAATCGAAATTTTCTACAATCAATTTATTTCTTCTATATAAATAGAAAACTCCTCTAACTTCTTTTATTATGTTATTTGTCATTTATTCCTCCCATTATATAAAATGTATAATGTAATTTATATATAATCTAAGTCAAAAAAATGTAAAAATCAATAACAAAAAATAAAGTGAAAATAAAAAAAATTAAAATTGGAAATTTTAATTTTTTATTTTAACATTTTAGTAATTTTTTTGCAAAAAACTTAGAAAACCAATCATTGCTGCATTATCGCATGAGTATTTTTTTTCAGGAAAAAGATATGCAATACTAGAAGTTTTTACTTTTTCTCTAAAATATTTATTTGCGGAAACTCCACCACCAATACAAACGGTATTAATATTAAGTTCTTTTGAATAATATTCAATCTTTGATAATAAATATGATATTGCTCAATGTTGAAAATTTGATGCTATTTCTATTTCATTTATACTATTAGAATTATCTATTATTCTCTTAATTTTGCTCTTGATTCCAGAAAAAGAAAATTTTTCTGATGCAGATGGGATTTTATATATTTCAGTTATATAATTTTTATTAAATATTTTATCAATTGATGGTCCACCAGGATAAGGAAGATTTAAATATCTTCCTATCTTATCATATGCTTCACCTAAAGCATCATCTTTTGAAGAATTTAAAACATAAATTTCCTTTGGACTTGTGACTTTATACAAAGATGTAGTTCCACCAGATACAATCAATGAAATAAATGGATAATTAATTTCATTTATATTATTTATAAATGGGCTAAATATATGAGCATGAATATGATCTATTTGCATTATTTCTACATCTAAATATCAAGATAGCGTTTTTGCAAATATTTTCCCAATATGTAAGCAAGTTGTTAGACCAGGATTAGATGTATATGAAATCAAATTAATATTGTTGATATCAATATTTGAATCATCTAAAATCTTATTAAATGCGATCATAATATTTTTTATATGTTGTCTACTTGCAATTTCAGGTATTATTCCTCCAAATTCAACAAGTTCTTTCTCTGATGATATAGTAACACAAGATATAACTTGATCATTTTTTAAAATCGACAAACTAGTGTCGTCACAACTTGTCTCTATTCCTATTATGTAATAATTCACTATATACTATTCTTTGTAAATAAATATGCAATTAACATGTTAGACTTTTGCAAATTTGTTATTTTATTTTCGATTCTTTTTAATGGATCTATTGATGGAACTTTGAATGTAGCAATTACTTTATCTCTAAATACATCTTCTTCTTCTGAAAAATAACCATCTATTGGATCTATTACATAATCATACATAATTTTAATAGGAGAAGTATACATTACATAATCAAAGTTTAGATAAGCCAAGCTTGAATCGTCAAAATTATCGATTTCAACAATTCCCTTCAATGCAATATCATTTATTATTTCATGTATGATATCACTATTAGATTCACTTTTTTTATTAATAACAATCATATCTAGTGCTATATTTGAACCTGTTGTAGGTCTAATAAAGTTTATGTCACTTAAATTATCGCTTTTGCTATCTCCTCCAAACATAGAATATAATACATCGCCATTATACATGAATCCAAATCCTGATCCATTAGGATGTGCTAAGTCATTTAAAACATTTCCTGAATCTGAATTAAATATCATTTCATTTTTACCAAAATATTTTGGAAGAAAAGAAAAAAATTCTTTGAAATGATCAATTGTATTTTCTTCTTTACTTGGATTAACATCATTATTAGGATCAGAAATTAATCTTGCCAAGCTATATATTGTTCTAGGATCATCTATTGAAATTCCCCTTGAAATATTTGAATTACTTAATTCTTTTTTTAAGTTAATCAATACTTTTTCCCAATTATCATAATGTACTTCTGAAAATTCTATTTGTTCTGATTTATAACCTAATATAAAATCCTGTAAAAAGTACGGAACCGCATATTCTAGAAGATTATCTTTTATTCCATCATTATTAAAATCATATCCTGTTAATATTGCATGAATTTCGGGAATAAAAAGATCTAATGCCTCTGATGCATTTTTAATAATTCCAGTTTCACTTTTACTGCTAGATATATTAAATTTTGATCAATCGATGGGCAGTAATTCACCTTTCTCAATTAATTCGATAGCTGCATAAGAAGAAGGAATAGCAATATCATAATTTTTTTGAAATTCTCTTAATAAAGCTTCATTATTTATATAAGATTTAAAATCTAAATTATATTTATCATAAACATTATTCATTACATCAGGAGACATATAACTTTGAAAATTACCAAAATATATTTTATTTGAATTTAAACCACAAGATGAAAGTGGAAAAGTGATAAAAACCGAAATCAAAACAGTGAAAAAAGTTACAAAAAAATTTTTAAATTTTGACATTTTTTCTTCCTTTCTTATCAATATGAATTTTTCTTAGCATAATAATAATTGTGAATATTAATGATACAATTACTATTATTGCACCAAATGTAACAATTCAAGCTTTTATACCTTTATTTGATTCAAAAATTGTTGTACCAATTGTAGAAAAATTACCATTAACTAATGATGTGATAATAAAGTCATCAAAACTTAGTGTTGTCACTAATACAAAAGCTGTAATTATTGATGATCTTAAAAATGGAATAACAATATTTATGTATGTTCTAAATTTGGATCATCCCAAATCCATACTTGCAGATATTAGTGAACCTTGAAATTTTGACATTCTTGGATAAATTGCCATTATTGCATATGGAGTACAAAAAGAGATATGAGATACAACTACTGTAAAGTATCCAAAATTTTGTCCAAGAGACAATCAAACTAAAGAAAATAAAACTGAAAGAGTTACTCCAGAAATAATATCTGGAATTGCTATATCAAATTTAGTAAAATTTAAAAATGTATTTTTAATTCTTGTATTACTTCCCCAAATTCCTAATGAAGTTACTAAAGCAATTATCAAAGAAATTGGAACTACAAAAATGGAAACTAAAATTGAATTTACGAATGCATTTAAAAAATCATTATTTTTAAATATTTCAATATAATTCTCACCAGTTATTTGATTAAAATTATCTAAAATATTTCCTCTATCACTTTGGCCTACAAAGCTTAATAAAACTATAAATACTAATGGAGTGTATATTAGAAAAATAATTATATAAATATATCACTTTTTTAAAAAAATAATAACATTGG
Source organism: Mycoplasmoidaceae bacterium (assembly GCA_051649265.1). Taxonomy (GTDB): domain Bacteria; phylum Bacillota_I; class Bacilli_A; order Mycoplasmatales; family Mycoplasmoidaceae; genus CAMREV01. Next base: position 8,529 of record JBOFGT010000086.1, on the reverse strand, counting down.
ATTTGTCAAAACTTAATCTATTAAACATTTTTTCTACCTCCTATAAATTTAACTACTCTTTTAGGAATAAAGTAAAATAGTAAATACATTCCTAATATTATTAAACTCATTACAATACTAATTGAAGAAATTCTAGCTAAAGAAATATTGCTACTACTTGCATCTAATCCTAAGTCAAATATTCAATCACCAATCAAGCCACCATTATTTGAGTTATTTACAAAAGAAGTAATTCCTGTTGCAGTTAATGATGGTAAAAAAACTAAGAACATTCCCATTAATAATCCTGGAAGAATATATGGGATTACAACATATATTAAAGTTTGAAATGAATTTCTACCTAAATCTTTACTAGCTAATAATAAATTTTTAGGCATAGTTTCAGCAATATTTAGTATTGATAAAATAAAAATTGGTAAGTTTAAGTAAACTAGTGTAATGATAGTATAAATATGTCCAAAAGTACTATTTGGCATTTCATTAGATGTATCAAAAAATGTTTTTATACCTATTATTTTTATTAGCATACTTAATCACATTGGCATTGTTAAAACAATTACAATTAAGCTTTTAAAAATTGCTGAGTTTATCTGAGATAAAAATAATCCAAAAGGCATACCTATAAGAACACATAAAATTGTAACAGCTATTGCTATGCCTATTGAAATTAATATTTTTTCTCAAATAGTTGATCCCAATCAATTTCAATTTTCTTCCACTGGTATATTAGAACCATCAGAATTTATATTTGATGATAAAGACAATACAATTAAAATTATTGAGGGTATTATCAAGAAAAATAAAAGTAAAATTGAAAATGGAATTAACTTATTGTAATTTCTATTTCATGTAAATTTTTTTTTATTCATTTTTTCCCTCCATTAAATGCATGTCCTCAATATTTCAACTTAAATAAATAGTTTTGCCCACTTCTATTTTTTTAATAGATTCAACATTAAGTTGAATATTATTTCAAATACATTTTGCTTCTCATAAAAGACCTTTATAAGTAATTGATTCAACCTTTGCAGAAATTAATGATTTATTTTTATTAACCATATCAAAATCTTCAGGTCTAATCATAATTTCTACACTTGAACCAATTTTAAAATTTTTGTATTCATCAGAATATTTAAAGTTGCTACCATTAATATTAACTGTAAAATTATTATTAATTTTTCCACTTAAAATGTTTGCTTGACCTATAAATTTAGAAACTCAAACATTTAATGGTCTGTCATAAATATCTTGTGGAGTACCAATTTGTTTTATTTCTCCTGAATCCATTACTACAATTTTGTCAGACAAAATTAGCGCTTCTTCTTGATCATGTGTTACTAAAATAAAAGTAATACCTAGCTCTTTGTGAAGTCTTTTTATTTCAAATTGCATTTGCTTTCTTACTTTTGCATCCAATGCACTTAATGGTTCATCTAAAAGTAGAATTTCTGGTTCAATTACAATTGCTCTAGCAAGAGCAACTCTTTGCTTCATACCACCAGACAAATTTTGTGGTAATAATTTATTTTTTCCTTCGAGTCCAACTAATTTTATTACCTTTTCAACTTCTTTTTTAATTTCTTCTTTTGTAATTTTTCTAGTCAATAATTTTTTTTCTAATCATTCTGTTTCTTCATCTGGATAATTTTGTCAATATGAAATTCAATAATCTAAATCATTAAACTTGTTTTCCAAAATTTCAATTTTCTTCTTCAATTCTTGAACAATTCTAAATTTCTTTTTGTTTTTCAATAAATCAATAATTAAAACAAGTTTATCTTTATTAGCATCTATTTCTTTAGAAGAGTAATTTATAAACTTTTTTACACCCATCTTAAACAATAAATTATTTATTGTTTCATAGAATTTTATCTTCATTGGAATGTACAAATAAATGTCTTTATTGAAAATTTCCATAAAGTTATTTTCAATTTTTTCAATTTTAATATAAAATTCTTCTTCTGATATTTCCGAAAGAGAAAGTAGTGTCTTATCATTATTAATTTTACTAGTAATTTTTTCTATTTCTTTCCTTAAATTAGTTTGACTTTTTTCAAGTGATTTTATTTTAGATTGTGATTTTTTTATATATTCTTTTACTTTTTTATCAACATCTTTGTATATATCCTTAGATAGATTTTCAATTGGTTTTCTTATTATTTTTAAACCATATGAAATGTTTTCTTCAATATTCATATTAGGAAACAAAGCATAGTCTTGAAAAACTGTAACGCTTGGCCTTCTTTGAATTTTCAAATCTTTAATATCTATATTATTTGCTAATATTTTTCCAGAATCTGGATTTTCGAAACCAGCCAATAATTTTAGTAGTGTAGTTTTACCGCAACCTGATGGCCCTAAAAGAGTAACAAATTCACCTTTTTCGATTTCTAAGTTAAAATTTTTAATTACATAATTATCATTATATTTTTTTGATATGTTTTTTATTTGAAGTAATATTTTTTTCAATACTTTTACTCTCCCATTAAAAATTATTTTTTATTAATTATAAAATTGTCCATTGAGTAAGCAAATGAGTTTCCTTTAGTGGTAACTTCATCTGCTAATTCAATAAGCTTTTTTGATGATGGATTAATACCAATTTTGAAACCTACTTGTTCAAACATTGGTACATCATTATTTGAGTCGCCAAATGCAACTATTTCTTCTTTTTTTATATTGTATTTTTTAGTTATAAATTTGATTGCCTCACCTTTGTTGCAATCCTTGTTGGTTATTTCTATTGATCTTTTTGATGTGTGAACATAATCAATTTCACCAGAGAATTCTTTATCTAGAGTTTGTAAGACCTTTTTTATTTTTTTCTTATTAAAGGATAAAAATAATATTTTTAAAGTGTCATTTTTAAAATCGTATTTTTCATTATTGAATTTTATTATTTTTCCAGAATTAAATTTTGCAACTAGCGGTCTTAGTGGTAGCTTTTTTGCATAAATTTTTTTATTATTAACTCCTTCAATTGAATATATTCAAATTGAGATATTAATTCTATTTTGTATATCTATTAACTTTTTAAAAATTTCGTCAGAAATACAATTAGAAAATACAATTTTTTTTAAATTTAAATCATATATTAAAGCACCATTTAAAGATATTAGAAAATCATTTTTTTTACCAGAATAAATTTCTATAGTATCATTGAATGATAAGGCTGAAACTAATCATCTTCCAGTGCAAATAAAAATTTTGCCACCAAGATCTTGATATTTCTTAATAGAAACTAAAGATTTTAAACTAATTTTTCCATTATAGTTTAATAAAGTATGATCTAAATCAATTGCAGCTCAATGGTATTTCATCTTAATTCCTATAAATATATATGCTTATTTTATAACATTTATTTTAAATTAAAAATAAAAAATTTTATTATAAAAAATATAATAAAAACATATATGAATATTCCAGTAAAAAAAATATCTGTTTTATCGATGCTTTTATCTTTAGGTGTCGTGTCTAATTATATTTCAACATTTATACCATTTTTTACTTTTGCTTTTTTAAATATTGATTTATCTATTGCATTTGTATTACTTGCATTTTCATTATATGGTTATTGAAGTGCTTTTTTTATGTGTTTTGCAATTGGTTTTTTTAATATTGCTTTTTCTACAACAGGAATAATAGGACCAATAATATTAATTATTTCCAACTTATCTTTTATAAGTATATATATATTAATATCTAAATTAATCAGAATTAAAAAAATGAAAATGTTTAATTTGTTTTTTACTATAATAATTAATTCTTTATTTTTAGTTATTCTTAATGGAATGATTTTTACACCAGTATTCATTAATGTTTTCACAGATATTAAAAATATGAGCTTTATTGAAATTGCAAATAATTATAATAATGGTCTTTGATATGAAAAATTAAAATTATATTTTATGTTTATTCCAGATTATTGATTGGGAATATTTTCTTTATATATATCTTTTAATTTATTTAAATTTTTAATTAATGTTATTATTTTTATTTTATTTAAAAAAATGATTGAAAAAAATGATCTTATAAATATTAAGAATTAAGAATTTTTTAATTTAATATATTTTGTTAGCTCTTCAATAATACTATTTGCTTGATCATATATTTCAGGCATTGTCAAATTTTTTTTTTCTTCAATGTTATTAATAATTTTTAAAACTTCATTTATATATTCATTATTTATATTATCTATAATTAATGAATCAGTAATTTCTTTTAAAAAATCTTTATAAGAATAGTTATTATTTGTTTCACATAAAATATTTAAAATATTTTTTATTTTCTTATATTCTTTATTTTTCTCAATATGCATATAGTTTAATCTAGTTTTGAATAAAAAAGTTATTTTTGGATTAATAGCCATTAAAACAAGTAATGTCTTTTCCAAATTAATCATTTTATTCTCATTTGTTTTTTCGAAATCAATATAATTACTTTCTATTTTTTTTACTATATTAAAACTATCATTTTTTTCAAAAATAGGTTGTTGATTGAATATTGTACTATTTTGATTGCTTGTAGCTATAATATAATCTTCCTTTTTAAATTTGTCAAAATAAATACTATTATTTTTTGAAATCTTTAATTTTTCAATTTTACTTTCTATTTTAGATTTCACATCCTCAAAAACAAGATTTGTTTTATCAGCTAAAATTCTTGAATAATAAGTTATTAAATTTAAATCACCGTATTCAGCAATGAAATCCTCAACTTCATTTATTAAAGAAAGCTTATTATTTACATTAACCTTCAATATACTTGGAAAGTGCTTATTAATAAAATATTCAGCTAAAGTTATATTGATTTCTTCTTTTTCATGAAAAAGTCTTTTATTTCCTTGAATCAAAGAATCTAAATCTTTATAAGTTTCAGGATAGTTGTCAAAAGTCATTAAAATTTTTTCAGTCGATTTTAGAATTTTTGCTATATTAATTAGCGCTTTGAATCCTGCATCATCATTATCTAATGCTAAAACCAATGTTTTGCATATCTCTTTTTTTAGAATTTCAAAATGATTATTTGTAAAACTAGTACCCATTAATCCGATAGTATTTTTATATCCCATTCTATGCATTGAAATTACATCAAAAAAACCTTCTACCAAATATATTTTTTCAAATTCATTTTTAATGACATTTTGCATATTGTAAAATAAGCTATCTTTTTTAAAAAATTCATTAGTCTTAGAGTTTAAGTATTTGACACTTTCATTTTCTGAAAGCGTTCTTCCTGAAAATCCAACAATATTGCTATATTCATCCATAATAGGAAATATTATTCTATTAATAAAAAAATCTTTATACTCATTTTGAGAATTTAAAAAAATTAGGCCATTTTGTATTAAATCATTTTCCTTTCATATTTGTTTTCCATCCTTATCTTTTCTTGTAAGATATTTAAAAAGATAATCTTGAGAATATGGAGCAAAACCAATATTGAAATACTTAATATGTTCATCATCAAGTCCTCTTGAATACAAGTAATTTAATGCATTAATATTTTCTTCAGAATAAAGCATTCTATTAAAAAAGAAGGCAGCTTCACTATTTATTTTTAGGTATCTTTCTTTTTTTTCATTTCTAAAATTGCTTATATTATTAATATATGTATTTTGAAAATTTGATTTTTTTGCAACTAATTTTATTGCACCTAAGTAATTAATTTTTTCTATTCCTTGAATAAAAGAAAATACGTCTCCGCCTTTATTACATGAAAAACATTTATAAATTTTTTTTTGTGGAGATACATATAAAGATGGCTTAGTATCTTGATGAAAAGGACAAAGACCAAGATAATTAATACCTTTCTTTGTAAGATTTATGTACTCACTTAATATGTTTACAATATCTGATGAATTTTTTAATTGATCAATTATTTTATTATCTATATACATCTTTTATTCTTAGCTCTTCTAAAAATTTATCTATTTTAACAGTATCTTGTTTCATTGTATCTCTATTTCTTATTGTGATAGTTTTCTTTCCATTTTCTATTGAATCAAAATCAAATGTAATACATTCATAAGTACCAATTGCATCTTGTCTTCTATATCTTTTACCAATTGAACCTGTTTCATCATAAGAACAAGAATAACCATAAGATACTATCTTTTCATAAAACTCTTTTGCTTCATTTTTTAGTTTATTTGTTAATGGCAAAACACAAAATCTATATGGTGATATTTTTTTATCAAGAGACAATAAAATCCTTGAATCCTCATTTATTTCTTGTATTTCAAAAGCATCTACTAAAGCAGCATAAACTAATCTATCTAATCCCATTGAAGGTTCTATAATAGAAGGAAAATATTTTATGTTGTTTAATTCATCAAAATATTCAAGATCTTTTTTTGAATTCTCTGAGTGATTTTTTAAATCAAAATTTCCTCTATTTGATATTCCACATAATTCACTTCAACCATGTGGAAATTCAAAAAATAAATCAACGGTTTTTTTTGAATAATGAGCAATTTCATCTTTTTTATATTCATTTTGCTTTATTTTACCTTTTGATATTCCTATTTCCTTAATTATAAAAGTTTCCATGTCCAATAATAAATCATTAAAATCTTTGCTTTCATTTTTTGGGTTAGTAAAATATTCTAATTCCATTTGTTCAAATTCCCTTGATCGATAAATGAAATTAGAAGGAGTTATTTCATTTCTAAAAGACTTTCCTATTTGAGCAACACCAAAGGGGATTTTCCTTCTCATTGTTCTTTGAATATTTTTAAAATTAACAAAAATACCTTGAGCTGTTTCAGGTCTTAAGTAAACATGATTTTTTTTACCTTCTGTAGTACCTATATTTGTTTCAAACATTAAATTAAAATTTCTAATTTCTGTTCAATTATTACTATTACAAATTGGGCAAATAATTTTTTTTTCTTGAATTATTTTTTGCAATTCATAAAAAGTATTTTTTTCATTTACAGCTGAATCATTTAAAAAATCATTTATAAGTTTGTCAACTCTGAATCTATTCTTACATTTTTTGCAGTCAATTAAAGGATCAGAAAAGTTATCTAAATGACCAGATGCTTTTCAAACATTTGGGTTATATATTATATTAGAATCTAAAGGTAAAATATTGGTTCTTTTAGTAACAAAGTATTCTCATCATAGGTCTTTTATATTTTTCTTAATCATAGAACCTAATGGTCCATAATCTCATGAATTTGCTAAACCACCATATATTTCTGAATTTTGAAAAAAATAACCAGTAGATTTTAAATGATTTACTATTTCATCTTGTGAATATTTTTTCTTCATTTTTAACCTTTTTCATTATAATTATATTTTATTATATAAAAAAACATAACCAAAAAATGATTATGTTTTTTTAAAATTAAAATAATTATTTTATTTCGATTGTTGCACCAGAACCATCAAATTTCTTTTTAAGTTCTTCAGCTTCTTCAGGTTTAATACCTTCTTTTATTGGTTTAGGAGCTCCATCAACTAATCCTTTAGCTTCCATCAGGCCTAATCCTGTGATTTCTCTTACTATTTTAATAACAGCAACTTTGTTTGCACCAGCATTTGATAAAATTAAATTTACTTCGCTAGGAGCTTCAACATCAGCAACTGAAGTTGCTGCAGCTACAGGAGCAGCAGCAGAAACACCAAACTCTGTTTCAATACTTTCTATCAATTCTTTAATTTCTAGTAAACTCATTTCTTTTAATGCAGCTACTATATCTTCTTTTTTCATTTTACTCATCTTTATTCTCTCCTATTTTATTTTGTTTCTTCAACAGCTTTAAGTGCATATAGAACACCTCTAATTGGTGCAGTTAAACAAGATAGTAACATCGAGTATAAACCTTCTCTACTAGGTAATTTAGAGATTGCAATTGATTTTTCAGCATCAATAAATTTGTTCTCAATAACACTACCTTTAAATTTAATAAAATCATTTGTTTTAGACAAATTATTAATTATTTTTAAAGGTGCTATTTCATCTGAATTACCAAAAGCAATTGCATTTGGTCCTACTAATTCTCCGAATCCTTCATAACCAGCTTTTTTTAAAGATCTATTTAGAATATTGTTTTTAATAACATGTAAACTAGAATCATTTTTTAGCATTTCTTTTCTAACTGTCGTCATATCAGAAGCATCAATACCTTGATATTCAAAAATTAAAAAAGATGATGACGATTTCATTAAATCAGAAATTTTATTAACTTCAGACTCCTTAAATTGAATTATTTTTTTCAAAATTTTTCCTTTCATTTTTTACAATATCCAAATAAAAACTATCAATAATTAAAGTGATAGTTTTTATATTAAAAAATATAAAACCTCGATAACTTTTTAAAAGTAAATAAATACTTCGTTATTGTCTTTGGTATATTGCAAGAATATTTTAACACAAAATATGAAATAATATAGATATTAACACTTTATTGTTATAATATTATATGTGGTACCTTAGCCAAGTGGTAAGGCAAAGAGCTGCAACCTCTTCATCATCAGTTCAAATCTGATAGGTACCTCCAAATGCATCTTTAGCTCAATT
>JBOFGT010000085.1:0-5343 GCA_051649265.1 Mycoplasmoidaceae bacterium | reverse complement strand
GGAAACATATACAATAGTTAAAAGTGTTAATTCTAATACCTGTTTCACTATCAAACTGTACTTCAATTAATTCCATATTATATCCTTTACTTTTTGCTAAAATTGTATTTATTAGCATAATAATTAATTATAATATTTTTTGACTTTATTTTATATACTAATTAAATGATTTGTATATTTTGAACTATAAAAAATTATTTATATTCAGTTTTATTTATTGCTTTTCTTCCTATTACAATCCATACATAGCATCTGTAAATTTTTAAGTTCTGTCTTTCCACCTTTTGATCATGGAGTGATATGATCACCTTCCATCTCATTAAATTCAAAATATTCTTTGCATATATTACATTTACGATTTTGTTGCTCATAAACAGAAATTTTATCATTTTTTGTGAATGCTCTTATGTTTAAATGTTTTTCATCACCAGATAATATATATTCATATATTCCTGATTTATTCTCAACATCACTATCTTGTCTTAATCTTTTTACTTCATTTGATACTTCTTGGTAATTAAGTGGTTTATTTTTATATTTATAGTAAAGTTGCCCTCAATTTATTTTTTTCATATCGGGATCTGTATCAACAAAATTCTTCTTAACTCATTCAATAACTTCTTTAAAATAAGCAATTAATTCATCAGCATTTTTATCGTGCTGATGTTCAGACATGTATTCACTTATTTTTTTATTTTTTTCCATACAAATTCAACTTAAAGCAAGTTCTAATAAAAGTTGTCTATTAGCAACTTTATTTTGATACTTACTTGAATAATAATCACCTGCTTGTGATTGGACACTAAAAAATCTTTTTGCTTCTGATAATCAAGGACCAGTATAAATAGCGTTTTTCAATTCTTGCTCTTCTAACTTTACACCAGAAATATTTATAATTTCAAATCAATCAAGTTTTTCTCTCTCATCACCAGAAACAAAATAAACAAACAACTCATAATCAAATATTTTATCTTGTTCCTTTTTGGTTAGTGAATGGAAATATTTTTCATCATCATCTGTGAATTTAGAAGATAAAAATTCACATATACTTATTAATCTTTGTTGTCCATCTAATACTTCATAAGTATCATTTTCATTATCAACTCAATAAATTGTATTTAATGGAAAACCTTTTTTTACACTATTTATCACTGCTTTTTGTCTTTCAGAGTCATAAATAAATTCTCTTTGATATGCTGGTCTTATATTTAATTTACCACCATAACCAACAACACCAACATCAGGTTTATTTATTTTGCTATCAAATTTAACATTTTTATAACCTTCAAAAACTTCTCTTATTTTTATATTTTTTAATTCTATTTTCATTATTTTCCTTTTTTAGTTTTTTTGTTTTTTTCTTTTTATTAAAACCCTAGCATAAGGAGCAATATAAAAATCACCATTTTCCACATTTCTATATTTTGGAGGTTTATTTTTAATTTTAGGATTTGTTTCATCTTCTCATTTGTAATATAGACAACCCTTACAATTTTTAGTAAATTTTCCTGTTCCTTTACCATTTTTATATATTTCACTTTTATAGTTGTTCAAAAATGAACAATTACCTACAATACCTAATGAAACTATTTCAAATTGATTGGGATTGTGTTTGATAAGAAAAGAAATTGGAACTCCAATAACACCATAATAGTCGTCTGGGATGTCCCTGATACTATCTACATTAATAGCATCATAATTTACGTATTTAGGATATTTTAATTCATTACCTTTGTATGTCTCTACCATTATTAAATTTTCGTGTCTTTTTGGTAAATCTAAATTAGTATATCAAAGAGATCCCATTATATATAATAATTGATTTCCATATTCATCTATTTTTGAATTTGCTTTTGGGTTTATTTCGTAAGTTTTAGGAACTTTAAAAAAATGTCCTGCTTTCGAATTTCCTAATCATATTTCTTTGTTTTTTAACAAAGGAAAAATTTCTTTATAACTAATAGCATTAATATTTCCAATTATTAAAAATTCTTTTTCATATTTCATTAATTGAGCAACATATTCTCTAAATAAACTAAATGGTGGATTGGTAATTACAATTTGTGCTTTTTTCAATAAGTTAACACATTCTTTGCTTCTAAAATCTCCATTGCTTTCTTCAAAATACTTTAAATCAAAATCGTAAATATTGTTATCATCACCATTTCCGTCATATCTCATTCAATATGATATGCTTCCATCTTCTTTATAATGTGTCGCGACCAATTCTTTAAGACCTAATTTTTTGAATAGTTTATGAAAATAAACTCAAAATTGACTTGCCGCATTATCAATTTCCTTTTGATTTTTGTGATTTTTATAAAAATTAATTCTTTCATTTTTATCATCAAATTTTTTTAATTGTTTTTCTTTTCCTCATATTTCTAATAATTCTGGATCATCACAATTACATAATATTTTCTTACCTTCAAAATGGTGTCAATAATTTTGGACTTCATTCTCTATGTCTTCTTTTCTTGTATAAAATTCATCTTTTTTGTCTTTTTTTGCTTTTATTAAGTTTGCTTTTGTTCCCATTTTTTAATCATCCATTTTTCTACACTATTTATTTATTATATATATTTAATTTAACTTTATTTGTTTTTTATGTGTATAATGACTATCTTTTTCTCATTCATATTTCATTAATAATTATCTAAGTTAATTAGAACTTTTAATTTTTCATCTTTCTCTTCTAATAATTCTTCCAAAGCATCAATAAATATTTCTAACTTATACAAATTATTCTTTTTATTTCCTTCAAATTTAAAATTTATATTTATGCTAATTTCTTTTACTTTTTTATCATCCAAAATATTCCCATCATCAATAGCATCAATAAATTTTTTATAGACAGAATTCATTTCTTTAAAAATGATACTTAGTTCTATCTTTATATTTTATTTAATTCATTTTTTAAAAAAACATAACTAATATTCCAATCAGTTTTAATATCAATTTAATCAATTAGTTCTTTTATTCAATTAAAATTTTCTCTCATAACTATATCATTTTCTTTCGAAATTATTATTCCCCCTTTTTTAAATATGAAGTTCCTTGTTATTTGTAAATAAATTGTGATCATCACAATTACAAATTATTGATTTTCCTTTAAATTTATCAAAGTAATATCTAATTTATTTTAATAATTTTTCATATTAATCAAAAATTTATAAAAATAATATTTACTAAATAATTATATATTTTTTTTATTGATTATATAATTTTATTAGTTAAAAAAGAAGGTTGTATATGTCATATGTTTCTGAATGCACTCATGATATTTTAATAAATGATGATGATGAAGACTTACTTAAGGCTTCCAAAATATTTTTAAAAAATTTAGAAAAAGATTATAAAGTTTTTTTAGATAATTACGAAAACGAATTAAAAAAATGGAATTCTTTTATTTCAAAAAAATCTAAAAATGTTTTCTTTAAACCAGAGTTTTTTTATAAAAAATCTCCAATTACGATAATTGATTCAAAATGAGGTAATGGAAAAACATTTTTTGTAGAACATCTTGGAAAAAATATAAAATTATCTAAGGTTAATACTGAATTTATTAACTTTATTATTATAGATTTATGGAACTTTATTGATTCTGATGATATGATTGATGAAATTTTTAAACATATAATTTTTAATTTGGGTTCAAATAGCAAAAAATGCAGTATGCTAGCACAAGAAATAGTTAATAATGGACTTAAATATATTATTGAACCATTAGTCAACAATACTTTAAATACAAATATCAAAATGCATAAAAAAAATGTCAATGCAAAAGCAAAAAAAACAAAATTTAAAAAATCAATTATCGTTTTTGATAATCTTGAAAGAATGGGTAAAAGATCATGGGAAATAATGAAATTAATACAGAAATTATCAAATATAGATAATCTTATTTTTATATTAACAATGGATATTGATAAAATAAATGATGGTTCAGATGAATTTGAAAAAGGAATTGAAAAATTTATTGACTTACCGTCGTACAATCTAAAACAAGATTATGTATCATTATTAAATAATTTAGGCTTTAATAAGGAAATTTCAATGGAAATAGATAAACTATTGAAAATTCATATTGGAAAGAAACATTTTTCAATTAGAGAACTTAAAAAAATTATGTTAAACGAATCTTTTTTTAAAAAATATATGAATATAAGTAAATTACGAGTTATTTTTATTTTAAAGAATAAAATATGAAAAATTAGCAACAAAGATTTATTTCAATTTTGTAAAAACAATTTTGTTAAATATACTTCTTTTTTGATTGAAATGTATTTTTATCAAAATAAAATGAAAGATTCATTTAATGAAATTTTTTCAAAATATAATATTAATCATGATCAAATAAATGAGGTGAATGCTTTTTTTCTTTTTTTGAAATCTATTTTTTCAAGATCGAGCAAAAATCTTCAAAAAGATTATGAAATTATTTTTGATGACGATGTAAAAGAATTTATAAAAAATAATTTATATCAAAACCACGAAGAATTAAAGTTATATGATAAAGATCATTCCAAAAACATTATTAAAAAAAACAATGAAGAATTAAATAGTTTGTCTTGTTTATTTGCTGAAATAAAAGTAGAATTAAAAAATAAAATTAATAGTTTAACCCAATTAATTAAAGACAATGAAAATATAATTTCTGACAAAGAAAAAAGAATTGAAAAACATAATAAAAAAATAAAAAAACAACATGACTCAAATGATACAAAGCATGATATTGTTCTTATTTCAGAAAAAACAATAGAAAGAGAAACGAATGAAATAAATGAATTAAAAAATAGTAATTCTTCAATTAGATCAAACATTATAATATGCGATGATTTATTGAAAGATATAAAAGATGCCATTTATGATTTTGAATCTCTTAATAAAATTTTTAATAAATATAGTTCTGATATAAAGAAACTTTATAAAAAAAATTCATCAGAATTTTATGAATTTGAAAAAATAAATTTATTCTTTTTTAATTTATATGATAAATATGAATTACCACTAAATTTTAATGATGAAAATTCATTGAAACAAGAAATACTAATTTATTTTAAGGAAAATTTTGATGAATTTGTAGAATTCTTTGAAAATGAATTATCAAAAGAAGAACTTTTAAACAAATAATTTTGAATATAAACATCATACATAATATAATTAAGTAAATGCTTTCTATATTTTATATAATGTAGACAATGTAACATTAGTTTAATTAATTTGATAGGAATGGAATTGTATGAAAAATAATTTAGTAAGAACAAGATATGCACCATCTCCAACAGGTTTATTTCATATTGGTGGAGCAAGAACTGCACTATTCAACTACATATTTGCAAA
>JBOFGT010000084.1:0-29102 GCA_051649265.1 Mycoplasmoidaceae bacterium | reverse complement strand
TTAACTACTGATGATCCAACACCATGAAGTCCACCAGCAAAATTATAAGCATCATTATCAAATTTTCCACCAGCATGCAAACTTGTAAAAACAGTATCAACTGTAGATTTTCTTGTAGTTGAGTTTATTCCAACTGGTATCCCTCTTCCATTATCTTCAACAGTAATAGATCCATCTTTATTCATTGTGATTCAAATTTTGTCTGCATAACCTGACATTGCTTCATCAACTGAATTGTCAAGTAACTCTCAAATTAAATGATGAAGGCCTCTATGATCTGTTGAACCAATATACATTCCAGGTCTTTTTCTAACAGGTTCTAAACCTTTTAAAACTTTTATATCACTATCTTTATAGCTCATGAAACCTCAAATCCAAATATGGTTAATTGTTTATATTATAATTAAAAAATAAATATGTTTTTAAAACATTTTTTTTAAAATTGTTTATAATTCTATTATGTATTCAAAGGAAAATTTATGGATTACTTTTTACTTTTTTTCTTTCTTGTATTTTTTTCATTAATAGGTTATTTACTTGGTAGCATTTTACTAGGTGTAATAATAGCAAAGAGAAAAAGTATTAATATTAGATCTATAGGTTCTGGAAATGTTGGATCTACAAACATTACAAGAGCATTGGGTTTAAAAATTGGTTTCATAACATATTCTTGAGATTGTGCAAAATCTTGGATAGCAATTTTATTATCTACATTAATATATTCTGCAACAAAGAATATATTTGAAGAAGAAAATACATTTATTAATAATGGTTATATCGTCTATATTGCTGGTTTTTTTACCATTGTTGGTCATTGTTTTCCAATAAAATATGTATTTGCATTATTTAAAAATAAATTTAATTTTGAATTTTGTAAGGAATTGAAGGGTGGAAAAGGGGCTGCTACTACTTCTGGTTACTTTATGGCTCTTTCTCCATGAATATTTATTATATGCTTTATTTTATTTTGATTTTTTCTTGCAATAACTAGATATGTATCTGTTTCATCAATGTGTGTTATTTTTCTTGGATTTATTTTTACAACTATCCCTAATTTAAATTTTATGTATATTCTAGATTTAGGACCAGAATTAACAATTGTTCCTATAGGAAACTCTATAAATAATTTTATAAATCCAATAATCAATTATAAAATGTATCAATCATACATTTATTTTAATATTATCTTAACATTGTTGATATTTATTCTTGTAACGTATATGCATAGAGTTAATATTCAAAAATTAAAAAGTGGTAGTGAATCAAAACTAGGTAGTAAAAAAAATAAAAAGTAATTCAATTACTTTTTATTTTTAATTATCATTACTATACCAATAATAACTCCAATAGTTGCCAAGAATCAAATGATTGAAGAAATTAAAAATATTATTGCATTACTATTTATTAAAATAATATTGTTAATTCTAGTAATTTCTTTATTTTTTGATGGTCCTTCAGGAAAGAATGGTTTAACTTGATCATTTAAATAATTATTGTACTCTTTGCTTAATTGACTAGTTCAAGAAAAATAGTCAATTTTATTTATAATTAAATTTTGAGTAGCTTTTGGGAAACTACTTATTTCAATTTCAGTAAATGTAAAAGATTTATAAACATTATAATTGTGTAATGAATCAAAGAAACCATTTTTACTTCTTAAATTAAATTCTTCATTTAATAAGTTCTCTTCTGAAGATGTAACACTAATAGTACTACCAATAGAAACAGATGCAAAAGCAATTGCTGATGCTAAATAAAAAATTCCACTTAACGATAATACAATGATATTTTTTTTATTTTTCATTTCTTATAGCTTTCTAATATTTTTTCATATAATTTACTGCAAAAAATTAAATATATTTATCAAAGAAATTTTCTAAACTTCCATATTTTTTTATTGCTTCTTGTGTATAAATAGAAGCAGCAACTTTACCATCTATTAGTACAACAATTCTATCTGCAATATATTCAACTTCATCTATTTCATGAGAAACTGTTACAATTGTCATTCCATTTTCTTTTGCAAATTCTTTCATAAATTTTTTAATTCTAAATTTAACATTAATATCTAATCCTGCAGCAATTTCATCCAAAAATACAACTTTTGGTTTATGCATAATTGCAAGCAATGCATTAATTCTTTGAGACTGTCCACCAGATAAACCATGAGCATTTTTTTTATAAAATTCATGAATTCCAAATATTTTAATTAATGAATTTAATTCTTTTTTTGTAAGTTTGCAATCAAAAACTGATACATAAAAACTAATAATCTTTTTAACAGAAAGACCATTTGGATAAGAAGATTTTTGAAATTGAATTCCAATGTTTTCCATTGGCGATTTATTTCAATCAAACAAATATTCTATACTACCACTAGTTATTTTATTCAAACCAGCAATTGCTTCAACTGTTGTTGTTTTACCAGAACCATTAGGTCCAACAATAGCTAAATTTTCACCTTCTCTAATTTCTATAGAAACATCATCAACAGCTTTTTTAGCATTAGAACCACTACCGAATATTTGAACTAGAGAGTTAACTCTAATTAAAGTTTTTGGTCCATTCGTCAAAGGAGTTATTACATGTTCAAAGTCTCTTTTTTCATTTTCATTGTAATTAGCTAAAAAGTTTTCTAGTCAATCTTCACTATTTTCTTTGTTATTTTTTAATATTTCTTTTTTCATAATTTATCTTGTACTTCATTTAAATGTTTTTAAAGATATCCCCATAAATATTAATGATGTTGCAAAAGGCATAATTAAGTTTAATATTTTATCAGTCATACCATATATTACGGTTGTTTTATCATTATTGAATTCTAGAGCGGTAAATTCAGTATTTACATCGAATATCAAGCTTGGTGTTAAAGAACCTTGAATAATTCCATTACCACTTTCTGGTGGATCTGGTAAAAATAATATACCATTAAATGACTCAATAATTAAACCACTAGGATATTTAAATGGAGATATATATGATATATATCATATTGAATCAATGCTTTTAATCATTGCTATTGGTAAAACCATTGCAGATAAGAATTGAGATATAATTAATATTGGAATTAATACACCTTGTAATACTAAAGATGATTTAGCAATTGATACAGCCAAGAATCCTATTGAACTACCAACTAAAGAGTTTAGAATTATTCCTCAAATTATTCCACCTCATTCTGCATTTGCAAAATATTCAGATAATGATGGTGCTAATACTTTTATTTCACCTACACTAGTTGTAGTCGAACTTATTTCTTCTCCTACTGATCAATATTGTGCAAATAATGCCATACTCAACAATGTTGTAAAAATTGTTGATATTATTATTATTAAAAAATAATAAGATATCATTGCTAATAAAAACATTCATGGCTTGATGTTTGTTACGGCAATTCTCTTTAATAATACTGAACTCTTAAATTCAAATATTGTAAGAGGCATCACAAGTAATGATACAACCATTGAAGGCATTGCAATTAAACCACCAAGAAGTGAAGAATATCCTAACAATAATCCTAATATTGCAACAAATATTATAGGAAAGAGAAATGAGAAAAATGGATTTACTATAGACTTAAAAAAATGATTATTAATAAGAGAATATAAAGATCTCATTGATATAAAAGTACTACTATCGAATTTTGAAAATTTTTTTTGCATCTAATTTTGCTTTCTATATAATTAATTTATTTTATTTTAATAAGAATTTTTCCAAGAAAGAAAAATAATTTAATCTTATATTAATAAGTATATCATATTTTGAAATAATTAACTTATTTTTTTAATAACCTTTTGTAGATCTTTTGATGCCTTGCTTATAATTAAATCAGTGCCTTTTAACATATTTTCAATGCAATTAATTAGTGATAATAAAAATTCTTCGCTACTATATAAAAATTCAAATTCAGGGAAAAAATATTCATAAAATGAATAAATTATTGTGTAACATAATTCAATTATAGTTGGATCTTGATCAACAATATTTTCTAATTTATTATTGACATCATTAAAAAACTTAATTGATTCTATAAATTTTGTTTTTTTAAATTCCAATTCATAATTTTTCTTAGTATTATTGTTAAAAAAATTAAATTTTTTATTTATGTCCTTATTTTTTAGATTCTCTAAAATAACAATCTTTTTTAAATTTGATAATTTTTTAGATTCCATTTTCCTAAACAAAAGATTAATATCATATTCTGAAAGTTTGTTTCCAAATTTTTTAAAAAAATAAATTATGTCCATTTCGTTTATTTTTTCATTATCTTTTTTTAGAAAATCTTCCTTAGATATTTTGTCCAAGTTTTTCTTATCATTTATATAATTTTTAGCAAATTTTAAATCTAAAAGTTTTTCCTCAAATTTTTCATAAAATTCTATGGGTATATATGGAGCTTCTAATTCGTCTTCAATAATTTTAATAGCTTTATCTATATCATTGGATTTAATCATTTCATCAATTTCACTTAAAATTCTTGAATAAAATTTTTCTATTTTATTCATTTTTTAACCTTCTATCAAATTTATCTAATAAATCTTTGTCAATTTTTTTAGTCAAATAATCTATGAATTTTTTACTAACTATTTTTGTACATTCTAACTCAATTATTTTAGAAAGTTTATCATTATAATTAAATTCTTTTTTGTGCTGATTAAATTCGTTTTTATCCAAAACCTTGAAATTACCGTTTTTATCTATTTTTACATCAATATCAAAATCAATATATTTAATAGCTTCTTCTTCTATTATAAAAGGTGATGATAAATTAATATAATAAGAAATATTTTTGTCAACAACTGTTGCTACAATATTAAATCATTCATCTTTTATAAAAAATCAATATGAATCTTTTATATTTTTTGAATGAAAATTTCTTTTGGAAAATTTCTCAGAAGTTATAATATTAGTATTTTTTAAATATACACATAAATATTCATCATTTTTTTCAACAATTTTTGGAAATTCTCAAGTTCTATATAATCAACCATTTTTTTTATAACCATGAATCATTATTTTTTTACCTATTTTCATATAGTGCCTCAAAAATGATATTTATAATAAAAAACCCATTTAATGGGTTTTTTATTTATATGGGGCGATTAACGGGACTCGAACCCGCGAGTGCCTGAATCACAGTCAGGTGCGTTAACCAACTTCGCCATAACCGCCATATACATATTGTATTATACAATTATTATATAAAAGATAAAATTAAATTAATTTTTTGTCTGCATAAATAACTAGTTTATTTTTTAATTTTGAATTAACCTGATTTACTATATCTTTATCTATTTCATTAGAAAATAAGTTTAGCTGATCTTGTATTTCAAATGAATTAATTAAATTTGAAAAATTGATACTTATTTTATTAATATTTTTTTTAAGTGAAATTTTGTCGAAAAGAGCTATAGATTGTGTAAAATATTTTTTATATGACAAATTATAGCTATAAAATGAAAATGATTTACTTTCAGATTTATTTCTATCATAAAGTGTAATTATTATTTTTTTAAAGAAAATATTTTCATAAACTGTTTTATTTCATAATTCTTGAAAAATAATTTTGAAATTTTCCCATATTTCTCTTTCATCATTTAGTAAATGATCAAATGTTTTTGATACACTTATTGATGTTGTTTTACTTGAAATAAAATCATTAAAAATACCATTTGAATATTCATACATTTTTATTCCCATTATTCCAAATTTTTCTTTTAGTAAATTTTTATCTTCAAAATTAGCTAAATCATAAATTTTATTAATTCCTATTTTTTTCATTTCCATAGAAGTTTTTTTTCCAATCATATGCATTTCATTAATTTTTTTATCTCATATTAAAGATTTAAAATTTTCCTTTGAAATTATATTTATTCCAAATGGTTTATTAATTGAAGATGCCATTTTTGCAAAAAAAACATTATATGAAATTCCTATAGATGAAGACAAACCAATATCTTTTTTTATTTTATTTTGTATTCTTGAAGCAAGCTCATATTCATCGCTATAAATAAGTTTACTTTTTGAAAAATCAATAAATCATTCATCAACAGATTGTTTTACTACATTTGATGAAAAAAAATTTAATGCATTTTCAATTTTTGATGAGTATAAATTATATTTTTCTAAATTTGGTTTACAAACTATAACATTTGGGTATTTTTGTTTTGCCAAAAACAAAGGCATTCCGGAATTTATGCCTTTTTCTCTTGCAAAATAATTTGCTGATAATATTATTGATTTTTCCGAATTTTTACAAACAATTAATGGGGCTTTTATTGGATTTTCCAATTGCTCAACAGATGCATAAAATGAATCCATATCTATATAAAATATATTATTATTCATAATTAAATTCCAAATATGATAAAAATTCTTTATTACCTGATTTTGATCCTTTAATAGGTGATTCAATTATGTCCAAAACTTTAATATTTCTTTCTTTACAAAATATTTTAAATGATTCTAAAATTTTTTTATGCATTTTAGAATCATTTACAAATCCTTTATATTTTGTTATCTCATCATATTCTAATTCAAACTGAGGTTTAATTAAAATTATTGCTGAAAATTTATAATTGAATAATTTAATAATTTTTTCAATAATTTTTTTACATGAAATAAATGAAACATCACAAGTTATATAATTTATTTCCTTATCAAATAGTTGTTTATTTGCATTCTTAAAATTTAGATTTTCATAATATTTTATTTTTTGATTATTTTTTAGTTTTTGGTCTAATTGATCATGACCTACTTCTATTCCATAAATAAAACTAGCACCATTTTTTAAACAAACTTCAATAAAACCACCAGTTGAAGATCCTATATCTAATACATTTTTATTTTTCAGATCTATTTCTCAATAATTTATTGCATGCTCTAGTTTTATTGCAGCACGTGATACAAATAAAAAATTCTTTTCTACTTCTATTTTATCGTTTTCATCAACAAAAAAACTCGCTTTATTAATGCTTTTATTATTCACAATAATTAAATTATTTAATATCAACTCTTTTGCTTTATTTCGACTATTTACAATTTTCTTTTCAAGCAAAAATAAATCTAATCTTATTTTATTTTTCATAAATTTATTATATTAATAATTATTTATTTTTTAAAAAAACATGACCTGAATTTGTTAGCTTTCTACCTTTATTATTTTTTTCTATAAAACCTATTTTAAATAGATAAGGTTCAATTTTATTTAAAATTGTTTTTTCATTAGTATTAAGTATTTGAGATATTGTTTTTAATGAAAGAGATTTATTTTCGTTCAAAACATTTAAATACTTTATATCTAAATCATTTATTCCATTTTCATAAATATTTAATTTTAGTAAAATTTTATTTATATCTAGATTTGTTCCTTGTTTAAAATCAACTACTCTTTTATAAATTTTTTTTGCAATTCTTGGTGTACATTTTGAATTTTCTGATATTTTAATTAACTCATAATCACTAAGTATTTTTTCCTTGTTTTCAAAATTTAATATTTCTATTATTTCATCATTTGTATAACTACTTAAATTTATATTTATTCCAAATCTATCTTCAAATGGATCTGATAATTCTCCGAGAATTGTAGTTGCACCAATTAAAGTAAATTTTGGAACATTTAAACAAGAAATTTTTTGATTGCCCTCTTTACCAATATTTATATTTATTTTAAAATTATCCATTAAATTGTATAGTATTTCAAAACAGCTTTTATTTATAGAATGAATTTCATCAATAAACAATATATCACCCTCTTTTAAAAAATAAATAGTATTTAATATATCTATTCTTGTTTTGATTTCAGGACCTTGAATAATTTTTATTCTAGTATTCAATTCATTAGCAATGCATTTTGCTAAAGTGGTTTTACCCATTCCTGGTTGGCCAGTTATTAATATATGATCTAAAATTTTTCCATTAACCTTTGATGCCTTAATAAAAATTTTAATGTTTTCCTTTAATTCTTTTTTTCCTATAAAATTTTCTAAATTACTCATTATTATTTTCTTTTAACATATTTCTTTTTTCAATAGATATTTTTATTAGATTTTCGATAGAATCTCTAAAATCTAATTCGCTAGTTATTTTTTTTATTTCCAATTTATGAAAACCCAAGTATTTTAAATAATCATTTAAATCATTTCTTAAAGATAATTCTTGATTATTTAATGATTTGTTATTTTCTAAAGTTTTTTCAATATTTATATTATTCAAAAACAGTTCTACAATTTTTTTTGATATTTTATTATTTATAATAAAAAAATTAATATTATTTGTCCTAGCGTTATAAATAAGATCTTGATAATCTATTTTTAAAATATTTAAAGCATTTTTAGGTCCTATTCCATTTATAGATATTATTTTTTCAAACAAATTTTTTTGTTGATAAGTTTCGAATCCAAAAAATTTACTATATATTGATGATTTTAAAAAAGTTTTTTTAATAAAAATAAAAAATCTATATTCTTTATTAATTTCATATTTTTCAGAATTATTCAAATATATTCTATAACCAATATTATTATTTTCTAAAATAATTGAATTTTCAAATTTTTCCTTAACGTTTCCTAAAATATATTCCACAATATCTCCATACATTTAATATGGACGTAAAAAAATTAATTTACTTTTTTTATTTCTTTAATTAAAAATAAAATTGTTTTTTTATAGTTTTTATCTAAGTAAAATTTTTCAGCAGTATCTATCTTATTCATAAAAGAATTATTTTTTATTAAAAATTTGTTTGAATATATTAATATTTTTTCTGCATAAAATCTTAATTTAATTTCTTTCTCCACATAAGATTTTGCTTTTATAAGTTCTACCTTTCTATCTATTAACATTTCATAAAATTTTTCATTAAATGATTTTTTGTAATTTTTATTTAGTTTATTTTCAAGTTGTTCAATAAATTCATAAATATAGTCAACTTCATTTAAAATTGAATCCGCTAGAATATCATATTCATCTATTGCACCAATTATTTTAGCAATAGAAAATTTATAATTTGAAATTTCCTTTACAAAATATGAAAAATTCGAATATTTATCTTCTAAAGATTTGATTACATAATTTATAGATATTAATCAAGTATAAATTAAATTTATAGTGTCATTTAAAAATGCAATATAGCGTTCAGCAGTATAATCATTTGGATTATTGTTGTATTTAATTTTTTTATATCTATCTAATAACTTATTCGTAAGATTATAAATATATTTTATTTTTGAAAATATATCGTCGTCTTCTTTAAAATTTTTATGTATTAAATTAAGAACTGAATATATGCTATCTTCTTCATTTTTAATTTTTGAAAGTCAATCTAATATTTGGTTAGTGTGTTCAGAAGAGAATGAATTTGTCTTAATTGTATATTTTAATTTTGAATCAATATTATGTATAGCTTCAAAACAATCTTTAATATCATTAGCAACATTATCAAAAGAAGAAAATTTTAATTCAGTCTTAATATTTTTATATTTGCTTTTTAATGCAGAAAGGTTTTTTTCAACAACAATATTATCTCTTTGCCTAATTGTTTTAATGCCACTAATTATAAGTTTTTCAATTTCATTAATATTAGATTCTATAAATAGAATTATTTTGTCAACCTTATATGAAGTTTTAAATAAGGTGATTATGTCTAAAAATATATCATTAATATTATTTGTTGTATCAAAAAAAGTATTTATATCAAAATCCTTTTTTAAATCATTTAGATCTTCAATTTCATTATGAAGTTGCTTAAATTTTATATCAACAAATTCAGTATCGTATTTTCTCATTAGATTAGTTTCGAAAAAATGCATAGTATCCTTTAAAATTTCTGTATATTCAATTAAAACATTGGAAATATTTTCATAAAGTGTTTTACTAAGTTTTATTTTTTCATCATGATCTCTCAATGCAATAATAATTTCATTTATATCTTCGCTGATTTTTTTCGAAATTTTTTGAGATTCAAATAAATTAAAATTTGTATTTAACTCAGTTATATAAACTAAGTTATTTTTTAAAATGTTAATCTTATTATTATATTCTGCTTGAAAATCAAAAGACATATTTATTATAGGATTAAAATAACAATCTAATTCTGAGACATTATTTGTTGATTCAATTTTAGTTTTAAAGTCTACAGTTTCTAAAAAATTAGAAGCTTTTTTAAATTTTAATTCTTTGACTCTCAAATTTCTTCTTCATAGAAAAATTAAAAAAGAGGTTATAAGAAAAAATAAACTAAGTATTATCAATACAATTGAACATAAAAAGTATAAATTCACAAAAAACCTCAATCAAATAGATTATAATTTATTTTATAAATTAATTTTAATAGTTTTTTTGGGTGAACTTTTAATAAATTTAAAATTATCAAATAGGTTAAATAAATGGTCTATTGTCTTGTCTAATGCCTTAACAATATTATATATATCCAAAAAATTTTTACTATTTAATTTATTTGATTTTAAATTTAATTCGTTTTGAATAAAGTCATTATAAATTTTTAAAAAATTTTCTTTTAATTCCATACTTTTTTTATAGTTAACTTCTACTTGTTTTTGCTTAAGCATTTTTATAACTTCTTGAAAAATTTCTAAATAACTTTTTACTAATTTATCTAGCGATTTTGTAATTTTTATTTGATCTGAATATATTGCTAATATCTTGTTTGGATATTTTGATAAAGCCTCCATATCTTTAACAGAATGTATCATACTTATAATAAATCTTAAATGATTAGCTCTTGGCTGATCTTTTGAAATTATTCAAACACAATCGTCTAAGATATCTTTACATTTTTTAATAGATTCTTCAGTGTAAAAAGCTATTTTTTCCTTAATTTTTTCCTTTTTTTTATCTTCTTTTATACTAACTCATAAAAATTTGTGTATTTTTAACAAATGTTCTAGGTTCTCAAAAAATAAATCAGATAATTCTTTTTCAGAAGAAAGAAGTGTATTGTAATTTGATGGCATATTTTAACCTATCTTTCCATTAATATAATCTTTTGTCTTTTTTTCAATGGGATTCATAAATATTTTTTTAGTTTTTCCTTTTTCTACAATTTTTCCCTCGTAAAAAAAGACTGTTTCATTACTTATTCTTTGAGCCTGTGCCATTGAATGTGTAACAATTATAATTGTATATTTCTTTTTTAATTTTAATATAAGTTCTTCAATTTTAGATGTTGCGATTGGATCTAAAGCAGAGGTAGGTTCATCCATTAATAAAACCTTTGGCTCTAATGCAATAGCTCTAGCAATACATAATCTTTGTTGTTGACCTCCAGATAAGCTTTCACCTGAATCACCCAAATTATTTTTTACTTCATCTCATAATGCAACATCTTTTAATGCTTTTTCAACTAATTCATTAATTACTTTTTTATCTCTTATTCCATGAGATCTTGGTCCATAAGCAACATTTTCAAAAATTGAAATTGGAAATGGAGTTGGTTTTTGGAAAACCATACCTATCTCAGTTCTAATTCTAGTAATTTCAGAATTTTTAACAAGAACATTTTTTGATTCAAAAAATATGTCTCCTTCTTGTTTAACACCTTCTATTAGATCATTCATTCTATTTAAGGATCTCAAGAAAGTTGATTTTCCACATCCAGAAGGTCCAATTAATGCGGTAATCTTATTCTTTTTTAAATTTATATTAATATCGAATAATGCTTGCTTTGATCCATTTTTGTATCATAAATTAAAATTTGAAACCTCAAAAGAATTATCAAAGTCAAAATCCTTTTTTACATCAATAATTTTTGTATTTTTATCTGAAAATTTTTCTTTTATTTTTTTAAACACTTTTATTCCTTTTAACATAAAACAATATCTTGTAATAGAGTTCCTTTAACTCGTTAATAATATTATTTCAATTTGGTATTATTACATAACCTATAATTATCAATGCAAGGACTAAAATGATAGTTACAAATGCTGCTTCATATTGAATATTTTTTGAATCAGGAGTATTCGAAAATATTTGACCATATATTTGTGTAGTTAATGAAGTACCAGGTCTACTTAAAGATATTTTTTTAGAAGATGACAGTCCCGCAGTTAAATATAGTGGTGCAGTTTCTGATAATACTCTTCCTATTGTTAACACAATTGAAGTAATAATTCCGTTAAATGCAATTGGTAAAATTAATTTTCTAATTGTTTCAAATTTAGTACTTCCTAATGCATATGCATTTATTCTTATATTTTTAGAAACATTTACAAGTGAATGATTAAGAATTCTTGTAAAACTTGGAATTATTACAATTACCATTGTTAAACATCCAGAAATAATTGAGTTACCTGTTGAACCAGTATTAGTTAATCCTAGTGTTTCAATGAAAAATAATAAACCAAACATACCAAATAAAATTGATGGTGTAGAACCTAAACTATCTATAAAAAATAAAATTGTTTTTTTAAGTTTTCCATCTCTTGAATACTCACTCAAGAAAATAGCAATAAATAAACATATAGGGAAGGAAATAAATAGTGTTACCAATATTATTATTAATGTATTTAGAAATGATTGTCCAACTTGATTTTGTCCATATAAGAACATTGATGAACTAGGTGAATTTGCAGCACTAAGACCTTTAACAAAAATATCTCCAAATATTCAAAAAAGAAATGAAAAACAAATTACTAAAGCAAATCATTCTAAAAACATTTTATATCATGAGTAGAAATCCCTAAGTTTATGATTGTTAATTCTATCTTTTGTATAATCTATACATTCATTAATATTTTTTCTTGAAAATTTTGATCTAAAAAAAATTGAATCAAATAAATAAATAAGATGGTTAGGAATAAACATTATGAAACTATGAAATCTATTCTCAAATGCTTTAATTTTTCCGCTATTTTGTTTCTTTTTTCTTGAAAAAACAACAACAATTATGTTTAATATCATTGAAAATATTAGCATCAATAAACCAAAAGCATATAATAGAGGTCTTGTTTGTTCAGGATTTGCATCAGCAAACATATTTTGAGAAATAAATGCTCCAATAGTTTGACTAGCAGAATTAAAAAGCTCAAAGAAACCATTGTCAAACATAGAATTACTTGGACCAGATTGTAAAATCATTGAAACAGCCATTGATTCACTAATAGATCTACCTAATGCAACTATTACTGCAATTAATATACCTTTATTAGCTTCTTTTTTATAAACCTTGTAAATTGCTGCTGTTTTAGTACTACCCATTGCAATTGGATTTGTTAATAAGTTTCTATCAATACTTTCAAGTGTATTAATTGTCATTGCAATAATTGTTGGTAGTATCATAAATGAAAGCATTATTGATGCAGTGAATACTGAAAATGTATTTATTCCAAAAATGTTATTAAATAAAACACCTAATGAATTAATTGCGAATAAACCAAAAATAACAGATGGAATACCAGATAAAACTTCAAATGCTATTCTAAAAGTTTTTCTATATTTCTTATGAATTCTAAAAGTTATAAATATTGCTGTTTTTGTTCCTAATGGAACTGCAACGATTAGTGCAATTAATGAAGTAAGTATAGATACAGTAAATGGTAACCAAAATGAGAATTTAGCAACATCACCAGAGACTTGACCAAAATTAATTGTAAATAATATATTTTCAATACCAAATAGCTCAAATCCTTCAACAGCTTTAATTGAAATGAAAATAATTAAACATGCAAATAATATTATTAAAAATAATGAAAATATTATTGAAGAATTTTTAAATACAGAATCTTTTCTATTTTTAATTTGAGTTAATTTATTCATTATTTTGCTCCATTATATCCAAGGACATGGTCTGGAATCCAAAAATCCATTGGAGGTTTTGTCATTGTAGACTTTTGAAGTTCAGTCAATTCAATATAACCAGCATTGCTAATAATTTCTCCAGGAGACGGATCCTCTGGTTTACCTGTATTCGGATATTGAATTATTCATTCAGCAAAATCTCTAATATAATCCTGAGCAGTTAAAAGAGAAATCATAATATTAAGAGGTCTATATCAATCATAACCATTTGTAATCTTTCCAGATTCAATATCAATACCACTATAGGTAGCGACTTTAAAACCTGCATTTTTAATTTCTGTTATATTGTTAATTATGAAACCAGCGGATAAATATATCATTGAACCTACTTTATTTTCAGCTTTAAAAAAACTTCAAGCCTGAGAGTTTGATTCAGCAGTTTTAAATGTATTCCTACCATATTGGCCGTTATCTAATGCCTTAGATATAATGTCTTGTTGTTCCTTATCAGTTATAATATTTCTTCAATTTAATTGAGAATCTTTAAAAAATGCATCAGCTGTACCTGATTGTTTTCCTCCACCGTCTCTTGCATATGGAATGATATTTGATTTACTTATAGAACCTATTTCAGTAAATGGAACATCTTCAAAACCTGCAAATGCCAAGTATATTTTAGCAATTGTAGCTTCAGTTATATCTAATTGAAATTCAGGCTCATCTGAAGGAGGTTTATAAACAACTCCCATTCCATCTCAAGCAATTGTAATAGTTTTTATTTGTCTATCTTCTCAATCCTCTGCTAGTTTTTCATCAGGTCTATTTCCATCAATAAATACACCTGGATTTTTAGAAGCCATGCCAATGTCTTTTGTACCATTAACTACAGCTTGCATTCCTAAACCAGAACCACCAGCTTGAACAACAACATCAGCATCATCATATTTAGTTGCTAACAAAGCCATTAAAGGAGAAACTGCAGAAGAACCTGCAGCATTAATAGTTGGAAAATTATCAGGTATAGATAAATATATTATCATACCAGTAATTGATGCAACTAATAAAGAGGATATTATTACTTTAACTTTTTTCATATTTATAACTAAATTATAAAATTAAAGAAAATAAATACATTAAAATTAAAATAATTTACATTAAGATAATTTAATGTAAATTATTATTCCTTTTTTGATAAAAAATAACCTTTATTTCTAACTGAATACAAATATTTCTGGTTTAACTTTTTTTTAATAGAAGAAATGAATACTTCTAAACTATTAGAATTTAAATCATCATATCCTCATATAGACTTAATAAGAGATTGTTTTGAGACACATTTTTCATCGGCCTTCATTAATTTTCTTATAATTCTATATTCAATTTTTGTAGTATTTACAATCTCATTATCCAGATAAACAATATTAGAATCTTTATCTACTACAAAATCACCATATTTTTCTATGTTAGAAAAATATTTTGAATTTAGAATTTCATACATTCCAATTAATGAATCAATTTTTGCTTTTAGAATTTTTGGTTCTAAAGGAGCACTAATATAATCATTAATTCCTCTTCTATATGCCCTTAATATATTTTCTAAGCTTAGTTTGTGACCATAAGCAATAATGTTAGTAAATAAATGTTCACTCTTAATATCCCTAATCATCTTTAATACTAAATCATAATCTTTATCTAAAGATAAAACTATAATATCATAATAATTAACTTTAATTAAGGGAATGGTTTTTTCAATGTCTGAACTATATGTAACTTCATAACCTTCTTCATAAAGTTCTGCCTTTAAAGAGGAAAGTGTTTTTGAATCTTTATACATCATTAATATTTTAGTTTTCATTTTTATCTATTCTTTCAAATAAAATTTTTGCTTCATTAACTTTTATATTATCAATAGCATTAAATTTTCTTATAAAATTAATCGAAAATAAATTTTGAGGAAATGCAAATTGTAATCATGCTTCCTTTGATTTTGAAACAATAATTGGACTCATAAAAAATATTAATATCTTAACACCATTAGATAGTAATGATAAAAAATACATTAAATCTTCTATTTTATTTTGTTTAAATAAATTTCATGGTTTATTTATTTCAATAAATGAATTAATATTGCTTTCAAAAATATTTATTTCTTTAATAATTAAATTAACATCCAAACCATTTATTTTTTTTTCTATTATATTTAAAAAATCCTCAATTGTATTTTCAAAATAAATTAAATCTATGTTATTACTTTTATAATATTTTGGAATAATTCCATTATTATATTTATTTAGCATTCCAATAGTTCTGTTTACAATATTACCAAAATTATTACATAAATCAGAATTATGAGTTAGAATCAATAAATCTTCTGAAAATGTACTATCATTTATCATTGATATTTCTTTCATTAAATAATATCTAATAGAGTCAGAACCAAATTTATTTATTAATTCAAATGGGTCTATAACATTACCAATAGATTTAGACATCTTACCTTGACTTGTAATAATTCATCCATGAGATATTATTTTAGAAGGTAATCTATAGTCAAGCATTTTTAGGATAATTGGTCAATATATGCAATGAAATCTTGTAATTTCCTTTGAAAGTAAATGAACTATTTCTGTTTTATCATCGTTTCAATACTTATCTATAAATTTTTCATCACATATTAATAGAGCAGATAAATAATTAAGTAAAGCGTCAAGCCAAACATATATTTTATGATTTGTATTTTCTTTTATTTCAATTCCTCAATTCAAATTATTTCTTGAAATTGAAAGATCTCTAAATTCATCATTTAAAAAATTATTTTTTAATTCTAAAATTCTAGAAACCGGGTGAATATATATTTCATTATTGTCTATAACATCGATAATCCATTTTTTAAATTCTGTTGTTTTTAAAAAATATGACTCCTCTGATCTTGATATTATTTCATGTCCATGTTCACAATATTTTTTATTATCTTTTATTATAATTTTTTTATCAACAATATCCTCCTCACATTGAATACAATATGACGATTCTCAATTGTCTAAATAAATATATTTTTTAGAATAAAGAATAGAAAATTTATCTTGAACAAATTTTTTATGTCTATCATTTGTAGTTCTTATAAAAAAACTTGGATCTATTTCTAAATCTTCTCAAAGTTTTTTAAATATCTTTGAATTTTTATCAACTAATTCTTGGAAGGAAATATTTTCTTTTTTTGCAGTTGATTCTATTTTTTGTCCATGCTCATCCATACCTGTTATAAAAAAAGTATCATAACCAAGAATTTTTTTATATCTTGAAATAACGTCAGCCAAAATTGTTGTGTAAGCATGTCCAATATGGGGTCTACCTGATGAATAATATATTGGTGTGCTTATATAAAATTTTTTCATACTATATCTCTTTTTTTATTTTATCTCAATATTTTAATATTTTGTTTTCTATTGAGCTATGTTTTGGAGTAAAATAATATTTTTTGCTAGAAATTTCTTTAGGTAAATAACTTTGTTGAACTCAACCATTTGTATAATTATGTGGATATAAATATTTATCATTATTGTTTTTTCTAATATGATCCGGAATATCATATATTTCACCATTGTTTACATCATCAATTGCTTTTTCAATTGCAGTTGATGCTGAATTTGACTTTGGAGATAATGCCATTTCCAAAACAATATATGAAAGAATATATTTTGCTTCAGGCATTCCAACTTCTTTTGAACTTGAAACAGCGCTATAAACTCTTGATAATAAGCTAGGATTTGCTAATCCTATATCTTCATAAGAACAAATTAATATTCTTCTACCAATTGTTTCGATATCTGAAGATTCTAAAAGTCTAGCAAGCCAATAAATTGAAGCATCTGGATCACTACCCCTAATTGATTTTTGTAGCGCTGATTTTAAATCATGAATCTCATTTCCTTCCTTGTAAAATCTTGAATAATTTCCAAAAGGCAAATCCAATACTAATTCTTTGTCTATTTTATTTTCCTTATAAGATTTATATAAAATTTCTAAAAAATTTATTGCACTTCTATAGTCGCCTAAATTTTTTTTAACAATTAAGTCTAATGCTTCAGATGTAATTTTTATTGAATTTTTTTTAGCAATATTTTCTAAACCTTTCTTTATATCATTTTCTTTTAAAGAATTAAGTTCAATTAATTTACATCTACTTCTTATTGCGGGATTAATTGCAAAATATGGGTTTTCTGTTGTTGTCCCAAAAAGTATTAAATTTCCTTTTTCTAAAAAACTCAATAAGATATCTTGCTTATCTCTATTCATTCGATGAATTTCATCTATAATTACCACATAGTTAACTGAAGAAATTTTAGAAATTTCAATTATTTCCTCAAGGACATTTTTTTTATCAAAAGCTGCATTAAAAATTTTATATGGTAATTTCATTGTCTTACATATTGAAATAGCAAGAGATGTTTTTCCAACTCCTGGTTGACCATGAAAAATAATTGAAAAAATAAAGTTATTATTTATCATATTAGTAATAATTTTGTTATCGCCAATAATATGTTCTTGACCAATAATTTCATCAATATTATTTGGTCTTTCAGAAAAAGATATAAGACTTTTCATTATTTAACCTTTTTTTTCATATATAAATCATACAAGTAATTCACTTTTAGACCATATTTATATGCAACCATTTTACATGCATCTTTTATTTTTGTCCCACTTATTTGTAATTTTTCTAATTCAAATAATAAAGAATTATTATCTTGATTGATTCTTGATTGATTTTGAAAAATTATTACAAACTCTCCCCTTAGATCTATTTTTGAAATAATTTCTGATATTTTTCCTGAATATTTTGTTTCATTTTTTTTAGTAAGTTCTTTGCAAATATTTATTTTAATATCTCCAAAAACTTCTTTAATATCTCCTAATGTTTCTAATAAGTTATGAACAGATTCAAATAAGATTAATGTTGAATTTATATTTTTTAATTTAAAAAGCTCTTCTATTCTTTTTTGTCTTTTCTTACTTAAAAAACCATTAAAATAAAAATCATTACATGGAAATTCTGATAATAAAAGAGCATGAATAATTGAACATGATCCATTTATTATTATTGGCGTAATATCATTATCATTTAAATATTTTTTTATTATGTAACCAGGATCATTTATCATCGGATATCCAGCGTCACTCATTAATGCACAGTTTCCTTCTTTAAGATAATTTAAAATTTTATCGGTTTGATATAATTCAGAAAATTCATTACAAATTATAAATTTTTTATCTTTTATAGAAATGCTTAAATTATTCAAAAGTTTTTTAGTAACTCTTGTGTCTTCGCATAAAAAAAATTTTGAAGAAATTATGGCCTCTCTTGCTCTATTGTTAAATTCGTTAATATTACCAATTGGTGTAGCTATAATATAAAAATTATTCATTTTAAACCCTACTTTTTAAGTCTTCATAATTTATATTAATAATGTTAAGAATATTAAATAGTTGCTTATGGTTGTAATAAGGTATATTTAGTTTATTACAAATATCTAATCTTTTTTCTTTTGAATTTAATCCTAATGAAAGATATTCTTCTCAACTTATTTTTGACAATTTTTCTAATGGTGAGAAAAAATTATTTAATGCTTTATTTATTGAATCATCTTTCGCTTCTGCAATACCCTTTTTTTTGCTTTTAGAATCAATATCATCAATAGTTATAAATGCATGATTTAAATTAGGAATTTCTTTTATTAAAATATCTCTTATTTTTTTTCCAACTCTATCTGGATCTAAAAAACAAATTATTCCTCTTGTTTCATTAATTTTTTTTATTAAATTAATTTTTGATTCAGTAATGTCATAGCCATTAGTTTCAAATGTTTCAATGTTTGGAAAAATTTTTTTAATTTTTTTACTATCGTTTTTTCCTTCAACTAATATTACTTCTTTAATATTTTTCATTATTTTATGTATTTGTTTCAGTATTTATTATATAGTTTAGAAATTGATCCACCTTTAATCTGTGAATTAATAACTTCAGCATAAAATCCACTTAAATGAACTAATTCAATTTTTGAGTTTTTGATTTTTAAATTTTCTTGAATTGTATCTGCAATATACATTTTTTTAAGTTTTTTTACTTTTAGTAACTCCTCAAATTTGCTTACAGCATCGTTAGAAAAAACTCCGTGAGTACACATAACACTTACAGATTTAGCCTTTTTACTTAATAAAAGATCTACTGCTTGGATAACAGTATTTCCAGTGTCAATCATGTCATCAACCAAAATACAATCCTTATCTTCAACATTTCCTAATAAATTAAAAACTTCTACTTTATTTGGTTCTGGTCTTCTTTTATCAATAATTGCTAAAGATACATTTAATCTTGTTGCAATTGTTCTAGCCCTTTTTACACCACCATAATCTGGAGAAACAATACATAAATTTTTTCTAGGGTTATCTTTCAAAACACTACCCAAAATTATTCCAGATGCTTTTAAAGTATCAACTGGAATATTAAAAAAACCTTGTATTTGTTCAGAATGAATATCCATTAAAATCATTTTGTCAGCACCAGCATTTTCAATTAGATTTGCAACGAGTTTAGCAGTAATTGGTTCTCTTCCTTTTGATTTTCTATCTTGTCTAGCATATCCAAAATATGGAATAATAACAGTTATTGAATTTGCTGATGCTCTTTTCATTGAGTCTATTGCTATAAGCAATTCCATTAAATTATCATTTACAGGATGAGATGTTGACTGTATTAAAAATACATCTTTGCCTCTAACAGTTTCTCTAGGCTTTACTAATATTTCTCCATCTGCAAATTTAAAGGTATCAATTTCACCCTCTTTAATTTTTAACTTTTGAGAAATTTCTTTTGAAATTTTTTTTGAATTTGATAATCCATATAATGCAACACTTGTGAACATACATATCCTTTTACTAAATGAAAGTTTTAATTAAAAGTCTTTATCATCAAAACTTACAAATTTACTTGTTGGAGCATTTTGTTTTTTAGAAAATATTTTTCATTTAGATTTAGGCTTTTTAGTTTCATAAGATTTTGAATCAAAATTACTAATATCTTCTTTTTTAGTAGGAATGGTAATGCCAGAATCAAAATCATTATCATCATTAAAAGATGCTTCTTTTTTAAAAATATCATTGTCTAATAATTCTTCAGTTTTGCTAAATAATTGTGTTTTTGAAGATATCTTATTGATATCACTACTATTGTCAATTATTTTACCTAATTCAAACTTACCAGCTAGTAAGATATTGATTTCAGCATTTTCATATCTATCACTAAAAGAAATTCCATTAACTATATTTAAATCATTAGTTTGAACTATTTCTTTAGTTGCAGATCTAGCATTTTCTAAAATACTACTTGGAACATTTTCATTAATTTTGAAATTAAAAATTGCATTTTGAGAGTCAATAATATCAATGTCTGTATAACCTTTTTCTATTCTATCTTCAATTGCTTCTTTAATTGAATCTTTTGTATAGTCAGAAATTTCAACTTTAACAAATAAAAAACCATTTTGGTTTTTAAAGAAATTTCTAATATCAGCAAAGTCAATGTTAACATCTGCAGCATTTGTAATAATATTTATAAATTCATCAATAATTACTCTAATGTATTCATTTGCATCTTCATATGCTTTTTTAATTGATGTTCTTTCTCTATCAGAACTAATAATTCTATCATTGCTTACAGTTGAAAAGCCACTACAAATATATGAAAGTTTATCTAAACCAGATAAAGCATTAGAATAAGTTTTATTACCTTCTGCACCAATTGATGGTAAATTAAATAAACCAATAGTTAGTATTCCTAAATCCTTGGCAATTTGAGCAATTACAGGAGTAGCACCAGTACCAGTACCTTTTCCTAATCCTGAAACTAAAATAAGTATATCCGTACCTTGAAGTATTTCTTTAATTGATTCAGAGTCGCCTTCAGCAGCTCTTTTTCCCATTTCTGGGTCTCCACCTGAACCATTACCTTTCAATTCATCAGAACCCATCAATAAAAGTGATCCAGCCAATTCAGGAATATTTTTTAGAGCAATATAGTCAGTATTAATAGCTTTTATTTCAACAAAACTAGGTCAAGTTCTAGAATTATATACATACTTGATTATGTTATTTCCAGCACCACCAATACCTATAATTTTAACTTTAAAACTTTTGTTAAATATTTTTCCATCACCCATTGTTTGGATTAAAGCATCACTAGGAATATCTAAAATCTTACCAATATTTTTAGTTATAGTAATTTTTTGATTAACTTCTTTATGATTTTCATATCTATCATCTGAAAAATCATTATATAATTTATTAGGCTCTTCTCTTCTAATATAATTTTCGTTTTTATCAACATTAATTACATTCGAACGTTGAAAATCACTTTCAGATACTGAAAAATCAGAACGGACTTCCTCTCTTTGATCTACTTTTTTTTCTTGAAAACCGCTATTTTGCACAGATGGACGAGCATAAGAATTATTATTTACCACATTTTTAATTGGAATTATTTCCAAATCATCTGTGTTATTTAATATTTTATCAAGATTTTTATTACTCATGAATTGACTCCAATATTAATCATTATTAATAAATTATATAATAATATAATTAATTATATCAATATATTTTTATTATTGTTTTTTAGCATATTTTGTTTATGTACATACAATAAAGAAT
Organism: Mycoplasmoidaceae bacterium; assembly: GCA_051649265.1. Lineage (GTDB taxonomy): Bacteria > Bacillota_I > Bacilli_A > Mycoplasmatales > Mycoplasmoidaceae > CAMREV01. The sequence goes on along the minus strand of JBOFGT010000084.1, from coordinate 6,641 downwards.
AAATTAGAGTAATATATTTAGGCTCTTGAAAAACAATTATTTTGATATTTTTATTGCTAAATTGAACATTCGACATATTCAAATATAAAACATCTATTTTTTGATGTAGTTTTGTCTGAATATAATGTAATCAATTTTCAAGGATATTAGTAGCTGAAAGAATATAAATTTCATCAATTTCTTCACCTTTTTTTGCTAAATCATTATAAAATTTATTGATTTCATTTGTTAAATTAATTAACCAATCCATAATAAGAACATTTATATCACCATATTTAAAAGAATTATACTGACCTATTTTTTCAGAAATAGATATTTTAAATGGCACTGATTTTTTATTGTAAATAGAAACATTTTTATAAATTTTAAGAATTTTTATTGCATCTTGTTCGTTAACATTGGTTTTTGTTTGAATTTGATGGGTTAAATTTTTAAGTCCAAAATTAATTACCTCTTTCTTTGTCAAAGATAAATTTTTGTAATAAAAAAAATTAGATTTATCATGACCGATGTTTATGAATGCTTTCTTATTTCTAAGATTATTTTCAAAAGCCTCAGGAACAATCATAGAATCAACTACAATATCATCTATTTTTATTTTTAATTTATCAAAAATTTTTATAAATGGTTCTATATATACTTTTTTAGTAATATAATATTGGGTTTTAAAAACTAAATTACTGCCTTCGATATCAAATGGTATATCTTGATAATTAATTCCATCTAATTCTCAGCTATATGTTTTTTTACCTAATAAATAATTTTCTTTTAATTGAAGAGCTGATAAAGTTAAATTTGAAGAAATTTTATTTCATTTATTAAGCGTTAGTGACTTTGTTATTTTATATTCTGGAGATGTAGAAGATATAGTATCTACATTTTTAGTAGGTAAATTTAAAATAATTTTATTAGGTGTAGAACCAATATAATTAGATATCTTTTTTATTTTACTTCAAATTTCTTTTTCAAAAAGTTCTGGATTTTTTAATTGAGAATCAACTATCATTTCATTACTTAAAAAATTGTCAATATACATAACTCTTAAATTATTATTATCATCAATAGACCCGACAAGCATTTTTGTTTCATAGTTACCACAAACAATTATTAAATAAATATCCATAAAAAATTAACACCTTTCTATACATCTGATTCTTGCACTTTTAGATCTACTATTTAAATTAAAATCATCTCTAATGTTTTTTTTGTTTATTATATTAAAATTTTTCAAATTATTTTTAATAGGAACTTCTTTTGGAAATAAATTTTTTGATTTGTTAGCAAATATATCTTTAACAATTTTATCTTCTAATGAATTAAATGTTATTACAACTATTCTTCCATTTTTCTTTATTATCGATGTAGCCGAATTTAGTGACATAATTAGCTCATTAATTTCATTATTAACTTCAATTCTTATTGCTTGAAAGTATTTTTTTTCTGGATATTTTTTACTATATAAAACTTTTTTATCAATGCTTTCTCTTATTATTTTAACCAAATCATTTGTAAAAAAATCATTATTTAAATTATTCTCTCTAAACTCAATTATTTTCCTACAAATTCTTATTGGATTTTTATCATTTGCATAATTTCTAAACATCTGAAAAAGCTCATTATATGTGTAATTTTTTAAAATAAAATTAGCATCTTTTTCTTGTGATTGATCCATTCTCATATCTAAAATACTATTAAATAAATAACTAAATCCTCTTTCCTTATTATCTATCTGAGGGCTAGAAACACCTAGATCATATATTATACCATCAACCTTTTCAATACCCATTTCTTTTAGTTTAATTACTATTTCAGAAAAATTTGATTTTATTATTGAACAATTATCATATTTGTTGTTTTTATAAAAAAAATCAATTGCTTCATTATCTCTATCAAAAGCAATTATTTTACCAAATGAAGAAAGCATATTAGCAATTTTGAATGTATGTCCTCCTCTTCCAAAAGTACAATCAATATATATTCCATCTTTTTTTATATTTAATGAATCAATTGCTTCATTTAATAGAACTGGTGTATGTGATTTAATATTCATATTATAACTATTTTTTCAATTTACTTGGGGAATTCATCATTAAATCTATTCCAGAAGAACTTTTTGGAAATGCAATTACATCTCTAATTGATTTTGAGTTTGTAATAATCATTAATAATCTATCTAAACCTATAGCAATCCCACCATGCGGAGGAACTCCATATTCAAAAGCTTCTAGCAAAAAGCCAAATTCATTTTTATAGGTTTCCTCGTTTATTTTTAAGACCTTGAATACTTTTTTTTGAATTTCTTTTTTAGTAATTCTAATAGAACCACCACCTATTTCAAAACCATTTAATACAATATCATAAGATCTTGCTCTTGAATTATAAAAATCTTCAATTTCCTTATTTGAATCTTCTTCAATTGGGGAAGTAAATGGGTGATGTACTGAAACATATCTATTTTCTTCTTTTGAAAATTCAAATAATGGTCAATTAATAACTCAAACAAAATTAAATTTTTCTTTTGGCTGAATATTTAAAATATCAATTGCAGAATTTCTTATAGCTCCAAGTATTTTATTTGAAATAAAACCATCACTAAAATCAAAAAATATTGTTCCTGATTTAAATTTGTTATCATCAAATATTTGTGTGATTATTCTATCATCAATTTTGCCCATTAAAGAACCACCAATTATTTTATTATCATAAACACATGATATTAAACTTTTGGATCCATTATCTTTCGCAAATTTCTCTATTTTTTTTAAATTAGTATTATTAACTAAAAAATCATTTATAAGGATCGCCTTAAAAACTTTACCTTTTGAAATTAATTCACTAAAAATGGTATCCTTTTCAAAATATTTAGTACAATTAAAAATTTCATAACCATAGCCTAAATTTGGTTTGTCATTTCCATATAATTCAATTGATTCATCAAAGTTGATTCTTCTAAATGGCACCTTTAAATCAAAACCCAGTGTTTTCAAAAAAACATCCTTTAGTAAACATTCAATGAAATTAAAAATATATTCTTCATTTACTAAAGAAAATTCTATATCAAGTTGGGTAAATTCTGGTTGTCTGTCTAATCTAAGATTTTCATCTCTAAAACATTTTGCAATTTGAAAATATTTCATAAAACCTGAAACCATTAATAATTGCTTATAAATTTGAGGAGACTGTGATAATGAAAATGAAAAATTATCTTTTAAAGGAACCATATAACTATTTGCTCCCTCAACTGTTGGTTTTGTTAAAATAGGTGTTTCAATTTCAATAATTTCTTTTCTATGCATATATTCTCTAATGTTTTGAATTAGATTAGATCTCAAAATAATATTTTTCTGCATATTACTTCGCCTTAAATCTAAATATCTATGCTTTAATCTTATTTCTTCAAGTCCATCGGTGTCCTCTTGAATTAAAAATGGAACATTTTTAGATAAGGAAAGAACTTTAAAACTTTCTAAAATAATTTCTACATGTCCTGAAGGTATCTCATTATTAATTGATTTTCTATTTCTTAAAATACCTTGAATTGAAACAAATGATTCCTTTGGAGTAGAATATATCTCATCGTAAAATTCGTTTTTTTCATCTACAAATACTTGAACAAATCCAGATATATCATATATATCTAAAAATATAATAGAACCCAATTTTCTAGTTTTTTTTATTCATCCTGATATTACTATAGATATATTAATATTTTCATCATTTGTGCAAATTTCAATAATAGATTTCATTTCTACTCCATTTATTTTTTTAGTTTTTTTATCAAGCCATTTAATTTAATTTTCTCTTCTTTTTTTGTTATTTGATTCTTAATTATAATTTCAGAATTTTCTTTTTCTTTATCTCCATATATTAAAATAATATTTGGATTATATTTCTCAGATATTTTAAAGTGTTGTTTTAATTTATTTGTATCATATGATGTTACAACTTTAATTTCATTTTCTCTCATATCATTTATTATATTAAATGAGTCAAAATCATTTTTTGTCAAATTCGCAAAATAAACTAAATTTTTTCTTTTGTAATCATCTAATGAATCTAATTTTGCAATACCTATTGTTCTTTCCATTCCAAGAGCGAAACCAAAACATGAATAATCATTTTCACCTATTTCAGAAAATATCTTTTCATATTTTCCACCACCGATTATTGTAATATTTTTCTCATTTGAAACTATTTCAAAAACAATACCAGTATAATAATCTAAACCTCTAACAAGATTTTTATCTCATTCAAATTTAATATTATTTTTTTTCATAATTTTTTTAAATAATTCAATATATTCTTTTTCTTCTTCACTTAAAAATCCATCTATTTCTGGCGCATTTTTTACTACATTTTTTTTTGAATCTACTTTATCATCTAATATTCTTAATGGATTTTTTTCGATTCTATTTTTAGAATCTTCAGTTAGTAAATTAATATTTTCTTTAAAATATTTTTTTAATTCAATATTTCATTTTTTTCTTGTTTGCTTGTTTCCAATGTAATTTAATTTTAAAACTATGTTTTCTATTTTAAGTTTTTCTATAATTTTTTTTGCTAATAAAATTATTTCAACTTCATCATATATACTTTGAATAGAGATGCATTCAATTCCATATTGATAAAATTGTCTTTGTCTTCCGCTTTGTGGTCTTTCATACCTAAACATTGGACCTATATAAAAATATTTTAAAGGATGTTTTTCTTTATGTAAAATTTTTTCTTCAACAACAAATCTAGCAATAGATGCTGTTCCTTCTGGCCTTAAAGTTATTTCTCTATTTCCTTTATCAATAAAATTGTACATTTCATTTTCAATCATATCTGAAGTATCGTATTCATTTCTATAAAAAAGATCTTTGCTTTCAAAAATCGGAGTTTCCACTCTTGAATATCCATAACTTCAAGAAATGTCTTCAAGAAATCTAGAAAAATTAAAGAAAAATTCTGAAAAATTGCCGTATATATCAATAGTTCCTCTTGGTTTCTTTATCATTTTTAACACCTTAATTTTTTTGCTTGCTTGATTCAACAAATTTTTCAAAAATGGGATGAATTTTATCAGGTCTTGAAATAAATTCTGGATGAAATTGAACTCCTATATAAAAAGGATGATTATTATATTCAACTATTTCTACGACATTATCATTTTTTGAAAATCCGGAAAAAATCACTCCATTTTTTTCAAAATCAGATATTTTTTCATTATTAAAAATGTATCTATGTCTATGTCTTTCTTCAATAGTTTTTTTATTATATATTTTACTAGCTAAAGTATTATCAACAATTGTTATTTCCTTATTACCAAGTCTTAATGTTCCACCAAAATTTTTATTATCTGATGATTTTTCATTAAACACAATATAGCTAGATTTTTTATTAAATTCTTCTGAGTTAGCATCTTTTTTTTTCAAAACATTAATAGCTAAATCTAAACATGCTGCTTGCATACCTAAACATATAGCAAGTAATGGTACTTTTTTTTCTCTACAATATTTTGCAACAAAAATCTTTTCTTGCATACCTCTTTCACCAAATCCACCTGGAATTAATATTCCATTATATGATGAAAGCTTTCTTGCCACATTTTCTTTTGTTATTTCAGCAATATCAATTAGATCAATTTGTAGATCAACACCAATTTTATATGAAGAAAGTTTTAAAGATTCAATTACTGACATATATGAGTCAATCAAGAATGAATATTTTCCAGTTATTGCTATTTTAGATTTGTATGCTTTTTCATTATCGATAGTTTCTAAAAATTTTTCTCATTTATTTAAAGAACCTTTTTTAAAGTTCTTTATTTCAAAATAATTAGAAATAGATTTTATAATTCCCTGATCATATAAAATTTTAGGAATTGAATATATTGATTTAGAATCTTTTGATACAAAAATATTATCTTTATCAATATCACAGGTTCAAGATAACTTTTGAATAATTACATCATCTAAATCCTTATTAGATCTCATTATTAAAATATTTGGTGTTATTCCTAAATTTCTTAGTGATTTTACTGAATGTTGTGTTGGTTTAGTTTTTAGTTCATCATTTGCATTAACTTTAAATATTGGAGAACAATGCATAAATAATATATTTTTTCTACCATAGCTACCAGAAAAAATTCTTAGAGCTTCAATAAATGGTAAAGATTCTATATCACCAATTGTTCCTCCAATTTCAATTATTAAAAAATCAGGCTTGTCCTTATTAATTAAATTAGTTATTCTTTCTTGAATTTTTAAAACAATATGAGGAACAACTTGAACAGTTTTTCCTTCATATTTTCCATTTCTTTCATCTGTGATAACTTCATAATATATTGAACCGGCTGTTACCGAAGAAAATTTAGATAAATCTTTATCAATAAATCTCTCATAGTTTCCTAAATCAAGATCTGTTTCAGCTCCATCTTTTGTTACAAAAACTTCCCCATGTTGATAGGGAGACATTGTACCTGGGTCCACATTTAAATATGGATCAAGTTTTTGCATGCTTACATTGTAGTTGAATTCAGTTAAAATTCTACCAATTGATGAAGCAATAATTCCCTTGCCAAGCGAAGAATAAACCCCACCAGTAACAACAATTATCTTAGTTTTCATAAAAATTTGTCTTTCTAAATATTTTTATTA